>CAMCER010000143.1 GCA_945873875.1 uncultured Clostridia bacterium | reverse complement strand
TATAACATCCTGCAGAGGCTTGAGGAGACAGTAATAAGGGACGAATCGAATTTCCTCATAACGACTCCTTCGAAGTACCCTGACGCTCTTCAGAGCATCAGCATACTGGTCTTCAACTTTGACGACAAATTCAAAAAAGCCATCGATGCTGTAAGGCGCAATAAAGACATACTGGATGTGGTCAAAGGCTACGATGAAGAAAATGAGATACTGTTCAGATGCAACGGTCTTTCCGGAGAGTTCAGAGTCGCAAGATACCGTCTTACTAAAGAGAACGTAATGGCGTCTTATGAAGAAGCGCTCAGAGTGGGCAGTGCCCGCAATAACAGACTGAAGGTACTGGGAAGATGGCATTCCATGCCGTCCGTTGAATTCAGCTCCCTTTCTTCTTCAGGGACGCTGAGCATAAGGAGCGCTATCCGGGGATTTGGAGCAGAACTGATCCTCATAGATAAGATCTGAGCGGATCTTCAGCTCCTGAGATAATCCAGGAACTCATCGAAATCCAGAAAGTCGCCTTGCATGAATTCATAGAGTACAGGGTCCTTGAATTTATATTTGTCCCGCAGGCTCAGATAATCGGCCAGAGGGCCTGTCTGTATGCGCTGCTCCAGAGACAGAATAGAAAGCTCATCGTAGGAGGCCAGTATGAACTGGCCGCCTGCAGACAGGAAAATCACGCCGTATATATCATCATTCAGCATGTATATGCGTTTTTTTACGTGAGAGTTGTTGCTGTTGAAAAGCATGAACAGCCTGCCGTTCTCGTGGTCCGTTGCTGTGCCCTGCGGGAAGGCTTCAGATGTCATGGTCGTCAGATCATAAGGCTCATCAGCCTGCGGATCAAAGCCCACATCGCAGACAGTAATGTATTCTGATTTTGAAAGAGCGATGGCCGCCTCGTGTGAGCTTATATGAAATCCGGAGATCATCCTGGCGCCGGCGACCTTCCTGTCATGTATTCTGATTTCTGTGACCACCAGAGCGTAACGGTCATCGTATTCTATCAGTGATTCGCACAGAAATTCATCCTGGTGCTTACGGTCTATGGTGTTCTTGCATAAAGTCGCTGCCGGATAATCCGGATAAATGTCTGAAAGACCGTCGATGTCTGACAGGAACTCTGCCGCGGGAAGGTCTTTTCCGAAGCACCGCATCACGAAGTAGTTGATCAGCTGGTTTTCGTTCTCTATCCCTGCACACTGCTTCTTCATCAGGCGGTGTACTGCCTTGTCAGTCATGGATGATGTATCGTATTCAAGGAGCAGCCGGTAGTCGTCTTCCCCTTCGGGCAGCGGAAGCCCGTGAGCCTTATTGAAGCGCACATATTCCTGGAGGATGAAAGCAGCTTCTTTCAGTGAAAGCCCGACTTTCACACCGCCAAGGCCGCCGAAAAGAGAGGAGTCTGTCATCATGACCGCCCGCCGGTCATCTCCGGTGAAGCCTGCGAAGGTCTCAAATCCGTATTCCTCAGCATCGAGGTAAAAGAACTGGTGGCGGTCCTTTTCATGATCATCTTTATCCGGGCGGAAGTGCACGTAAAGACCGGTGACTCCCATAAGACGTGTATCAGTGATATTCGCTTCCAGAAAATCATCTTCTTTAAGATCCTTTTTTTTCGAAAGACCGCCTTCTAAAACGGTCAGATCAGGTCTGGACAAATGCCTAAACTTTCCTTTCTCTGCTGATATGTTCTAAAGCCGCACCCGCATAGGACGGGACGGTTTTCCACAGAAAAAGTATACCCCAGTAGCGGGGAAAAACAAAGGGGGAAATAAGCAAGGTTTTTTTGTCCTGAAAACCGGCATTTTTAAGGTTTGAAGGGACCGTCCGAATACTTGAAAAATACCGCCCGATATTATATAATGTTTCGGTGAAAACGCACTCTGGTTTTTTTGCCAGAAAAAAGGGCCGGAGGTTCGGAATAGATAAGCGTTTATTCGTTCTGCCCGACGGCGGCAGACAGAAACAGGAGAAGGAAAAAATGAAAAAATTATTTACATCAGAATCAGTTACAGAAGGGCATCCCGATAAGATATGCGACCAGATATCAGATGCCATACTTGATGCTATCATGGAGCAGGATCCGGAAGGAAGAGTCGCTGCTGAATGCACAGTAAATACCGGATACGCGATGGTAATGGGCGAGATAACGACCAAAAGCCAGATAGATATAACACAGATAGCAAGAGATGTGATCTGCAGCATCGGTTATGATAACGGCGAATACGGCTACGACGGCAACAGCTGCGCAGTACTCCAGTCCATCGACAAGCAGTCGGGAGACATCGCTATGGGAGTTGACAGACTGGGCGCAGGCGACCAGGGAATGATGTTCGGGTTTGCCTGCGACGAGACACCGGAACTCATGCCTATGCCTATCGCAATGGCACATAAACTGTCAAGACGCCTCACTAAAGTCAGAAAAGACGGGATCCTCACATATCTCAGACCTGACGGCAAGACCCAGGTCACAGTGGAATATGACGGGGACAAAGTAAAAAGAATAGATACAGTGCTTATCTCTACACAGCACGATCCTGATGTATGGCAGGAGCAGATCAAGGCTGATCTCATCGAACATGTGATCAAACCGGTGATCCCGGCTGAACTGCTTGACAGCGATACTAAATACTTCGTGAATCCGACAGGAAGATTCGTTATAGGCGGACCTAACGGAGACTCAGGCCTTACAGGAAGAAAGATCATCGTTGATACATACGGCGGATACGCAAGACACGGCGGCGGAGCCTTCAGCGGAAAAGACCCTACTAAGGTAGACCGTTCTGCAGCATACGCTGCCCGCTATGTGGCTAAGAACATCGTTGCCGCAGGACTGGCTTCAAAGTGCGAGATCCAGCTGGCATACGCCATCGGAGTCGCAGAGCCGGTATCCATCATGGTAGATACATTCGGTACAGGAAAAGTTGCAGATGAGAAGCTTGCAGACATCGTAAGCAGGACATTCGATCTTACACCGGCAGGTATAATCAGCACACTTGATCTGAGAAGACCTATTTACAGGCAGGTAGCCGCATACGGTCACTTCGGAAGGACTGACATAGATCTTCCGTGGGAAAAGACAGATAAAGCTGATCTGCTGAAAAAGGAGGCTGGCATCTGATGGGTTTGAGAGTTGCCAAATTCGGCGGGTCATCAGTGGCCGACGCCATACAGATAGAAAAAATCGGCAAGATAATAAAAAGCAGTGAAGACAGGAGATACATCGTGGTCTCAGCTCCGGGCAAGAGATTCGATGATGACTCCAAGATCACGGACCTTCTGTATCTGTGCAAGACACATATAGAGCATAAGCTGCCGTATCAGCAGCTTTTCCAGGTCATCTGCGACAGGTATATGGCTGTGGAAGTCAATCTGGGAACAGACGTGGATCTCAAGACTGAATTCGCTCAGATGGAAAAGCATATGAACGAAGGCGCCAGCGAGGACTACGTTGCCAGCAGAGGCGAATATCTCAACGCCATGATGATCGCATCCTATCTGGGATACGACTTCGTGGACGCTGCGGACATGATCGTCTTCACACAGAAAGGCAGATTCGACGCAGAAAGCACTAACGCGAAAATAAAGGAAGTGCTCAGTAAGCACGAACACGCTGTTATCCCGGGCTTTTACGGAGCAAGACCGGACGGGAGCATCAAGACATTCACCAGAGGCGGATCTGATGTGACCGGAGCACTGGTCGCCAGGGCCATGGAAGCTGATGTCTATGAGAACTGGACAGATGTTTCAGGCTTCCTCATGGCTGACCCGAGAATAGTAGATGATCCTGAGCCTATCAGCACCATCTCATATAAAGAGCTGAGAGAGCTTTCATACATGGGAGCCAG
>CAMCER010000142.1 GCA_945873875.1 uncultured Clostridia bacterium | reverse complement strand
CTTTCACATACACACTAAAGCCGGCAACCGCAGGCTTTACATGACATGCGCCAGCAATCATCCCCGTATCCATTTCGTTGAAAGTACTCCTGAAAACCCTCCAGTCCCGTCCAGGTTCTGCATGCTTCTCAGAAAGCACCTTCAGGGCGGACGGATCGTTGAAATAAAACAGAAAGATTCCGAGAGGATCATAGAGATACATCTTGAGACACTTGATGAACTGGGTTTTTCGCTCAATAAACGGCTGATCATCGAGATCATGGGAAAACACAGCAACATCATCCTCGTCGACAGCAATACAGAAAAGATCATCGACAGCATCAAGCGGCTCTCCATCGACGTGAGCCGTGTGCGCCAGGTGCTCCCGGGCAAGGAGTATACATATCCGCCTGCGCAGGACAAGATCCCCTTCATGACAGTTTCTGAGAACGACATAAGGGAAATCTTCGAAAACGGCGAGAACTTCTCTGAAAACGAAGATACAGCCTCAAGAAGGCTGCTTGACAGAGTGCAGGGAATCTCCCCTGTCATCGCCCGTCAGCTGGCTGCAGCAGGCCTTTTGGGAACATCTGTAGATGCAGCCGGAGTCTGCTCTGCACTGGATGAGATCAGGCTTGCTCTTTCAGAAGGCAGGACAGATCCTGTGGTCTATGAGAAAGCTCCCGGCGCTCCGGTGGACTTTCACGTGATACCCATAGAGGAATATTCCGGAGCATATGATCAGCTCCATTTCGATTCTGTCAGTCAGGCTGTGGATTATTACTATTCACACAGAGATTCATCTAACAGACTCAGACAGAAATCAGCTGACCTGAAAAAGTCAGTGAAAAACCATCTGAAAAAGCTTTATCTGAAGAAGAAACGTCTGGGAGAAGATCTGATCCGTGCTCGTGATGCCGACAAATACCGACTCTATGGCGAACTCATAACTTCCAATATCCACATGATACATACAGGCGATAAAGACGTGACTCTGACCAACTAGTCTGATTGTAAGCCTGTCACCATACCTCTTGACGTGAGATACGCCCCTGCAAAAAACGCGCAGCTGTACTTCAAGAAATACGGAAAAGAGAAAACGGCTGTAAAAGAAAAACAGATACAGCTTGATGAAAATGATAAAGATATCGCATACCTGGAGTCTGTATCTTCATATATCGACAAGGCCGCAGAGCCCTCTGAAATAGACGCTCTGAGAACTGAACTGACAGAAGCCGGCTTTCTAAGGAAAAGACATTCAAAGACACCAGAAAAAAAGACTTCTTTCAGCCCGCATGAATACACCACTTCTGACGGTTTCAGAGTGCTTGCAGGGAAAAACAATAAAGAAAACGACCGTCTCACCATGAAGACTGCCGGCCCTAAAGACTGGTGGTTCCACACTAAAGATATACCGGGTTCTCACGTTATCCTCTTTGCAGAAGGCCGTGAACTCACAGAGACGGCCATAATGGAGACTGCCTCCATAGCCGCCTGGCACAGCAAAGGCAGAGATTCAGAAAATGTTCCGGTAGACTATACACAGGTGAAATTTGTCAAAAAACCTAACGGTGCCCGTCCCGGCATGGTCATCTTCACTGACAACAGAACAGTTTACGTGACACCGAAACTTCCGGAAAAAGACTGATCAGTGCATCTTCTTCGTCAGTCCCAGTCTGATCAGTATCCACCACAGGATCACAGCCCCCAGGCAGCAGACAAGTGTGATGATTCCAAGGCCGAACACCATAGAACTCCATCCTAAAGTAGCCACAGAAGTACCTATTATCGCTACGATATTCAGGATGAATCCTATCAGTGAACTTGCCGTCCCGGCCGCTTCCGCATTGGCTTCAAGAAGCACCACCATACCCAGCGGTCTGATCATTCCTTCTGCGACCAGCATGAGTATTGCTCCTGCCATGAACGTAAGCGGACTGACCCTTCCGACCGCCAGAAGTTCTGCACCGCTTGTGATGAGCAGCGCTAAGATCATGCTCACCACTCTGCTCACGCCCATCTTTCTGGCCAGGAACATGTAGATGAACGGGGCTATCAGTGACATGACAGATCCAACGGCATAATACAGGCCGTAGACAGTATTGCTTTCCCCGAATTCGTTGATTATCACATAAGAGCTTTCACCTATATACGCCCAGACAGGCATGGTAACAAACGCCATTATCACCAGGAACAATATGAAAAAGCTGCTGCGGCACATAGCCTTCGCCTCTCTTACCACATCTTTCATATTGCTTGCTGCCCTGTTTTCCTTTGGCAGAGTTTCTTTGCAGATAAACAGAGGTATGCCGGATATGAGTATGATGACTGTGAGGAATATGAATATATACCGCCACGATCCGAAATTGATCAGCAGAGATCCCAGCGACGGTGCACAGACAGGACCTATCAGCGCGGATGCCTGAAGAATGGTCATGGTGCTCTGGAATTTCTTTCCGCTGTAGCTGTCTTTGACCATGGCTGCGGTGACAGTTTCAACGACACCTGACCCAAGTCCTGCCAGTCCTCTCATAAGAGAAAGCAGCACTATGCCCTGAGCGGCGGCGCAGCAAAGCGTTCCCACAGCGCTTATCACAGTCCCTGCCGCAACTACTGCTTTTCTGCCGAATCTGTCTGAGATGCTCCCGCCGAAAAGCGTTCCTACGGCAGTAGTCAGTATACCTGCATTGAGGCTTATATTCAGCATGCCTTCTGATACACCGAACTGCTCTTTCAGCACCGGCAGTGCAGGAAGATACATATCAAGAGTGATCCACTGTATGGTAGTCAGTGCGATCATCCATGCGGAAAAGAACCCCGCGCTCATCTTATCCTGTTTTACAAGTATTTCACTGTCACTCATCTGTCTTTTGCTGTTTTTGCAGCCTGCTTTCTGAAGGCCGCTTTGCTATTCTTATCTTATGGTTCACACAGCCCGCAGGGTTCATACCCCTGTTTCATCAGTTCCTTTCTGGTCGCCTTCACTACCCGTTTATTATGGTCTGCCGTCGATTTTGCTCCCATGCAGCTTGGATAGTGGAACTTCATGGAGCTCGTATTGAGCACGTATTTTCTCGATGCGCCCGACTGCGTATTATCTCCTTCTGTGGTTTTTTCTTTTATGAATCCTGTCCGGTAGTTGATTTTCGAGCCGTCGTCCCTTACGTTGAAGCAGTAGATATTGAAGCATATCCCCTTTCCTTTGTCTTCAATGGATCTTGCTTCCATCTGAACTCCTCTCGGCACAAGTTCTTTCCCTCTGAATATGGGAGTCACTCTGTACAGCACGTGATTTCGCGTAGCGCGAATATAGTCGCCTACCCTTATCTCGAATGGCAGCATGCCGGAGACATTACAGTAGTGAGTGCCTGTCACCAGGTTCCTGGCGTTGGCGTTCTCACCGGAAAGGGCCCATCCTATCAGATGCATCCTTTCCCATGACTGCCCGCTCCTCCAGCCTGACGGATGGATCATGGATATATCTCCGCGCTCCTCGTTCTGACCGGGCTGCATGGATCTGTGAAGACTTGCTCTCGCCCATGTGCAGCGCCATCTTTTATCTAAACTCCCGAACTTCTTATATGACTTACGGGCCTTCCTGAGCATTTTTTTCGTAAAGAAAGGCCTGTTCTTATTAACGACTTTATACGGATATCCCTTCCAGGCCAGCTTCGCCAGTTTCCTTTTCGTCTTTTTATATAAAGCCGTTTTCCCTATTATTTTGCCGCCGTTTCCACCTGCATTCTGGACGTTTCCCCCATTGCCGCTCTGGCCGTTCTGAGCATTACTTCCACTGCTGTTGCCGCCTGCAGCCTGGCCGCTTCCCGCATTGCCGCTCTGACCGCTGCTTTCATTGCTTTCGTCAGCTTCAAGAGGATTATCCTGTATCACTTCC
>CAMCER010000141.1 GCA_945873875.1 uncultured Clostridia bacterium | reverse complement strand
AGAGGCACACCGCTGCTTCTGCAGCTGTTTTTCTTCTACTTTGTCTTCCCTATCGCACTGGGTTTCAGGTTCAGCCAGGACAGAGACATAGACGCCTTTATCACGGCAAGCCTGACATTCGTGCTCAACTACGCTGCGTATTTCGCTGAGATCTACAGAGGCGGAATGAACGGCATAGACAGAGGACAGTATGAAGCGGCAGCATCCCTTGGACTTTCAAAGATCCAGACCATCTTCGGCATCGTTGTGCCGCAGATGCTCCGCATGGTGCTCCCGCCTGTTTCCAACGAAGCCATCGTGCTGATAAAGGACACGTCACTGGCTTATGTTATCGCTGTGCCGGAACTGATGAAAGCCGCCAACAGCGCGGTGAACAGGGACGTAACCGTAGTTCCGTATATACTTGCCGCGGTGATATACCTTCTGTTTACCTTTGTGGTGACGATAATCTTCAACAAGATAGAGAAGCGGGCGACCCGGTTCGATCAGAAGGAGGAGTGGTGACATGGCTGATATACTCAAGATGAAAAACATAGTAAAAGAATACGCTAACTGCACCGCTCTGGACAACGTGGACTTTTCCATGAAGAAGGGCGAGACCGTGGCCATAATCGGACCATCGGGGTCCGGAAAGAGCACCCTGCTTCGGTGCGTCAACTGTCTGACCAGGATAACCTCCGGCACCATCACGCTGAATGGCCAGACATTCGTGGATTCTGCTCCGGGCCAGGCCCACGGCAGAAAGCACGAAGCAAGATACATAAATGAGAAGGAACTGAAGAAGATCTGCTGCGAGACCGGCATGGTTTTCCAGCACTTCAATCTCTTCCCCCACATGACATGTCTTGATAATATCTGCTATGCCCCCATCAAGGTCAAAGGCGTGCCTAAGGAAGAGGCGAGAAAGCGGGCCATGGAGCTTCTGGAGCTGGTCGGTCTTGCTGAGAAAAAGGACCAGTATCCGGGAATGCTCTCAGGAGGACAAAAGCAGAGAGTCGCCATTGCAAGAGGTCTTGCCATGGATCCTGAGATAATGCTCTTCGACGAGCCGACCTCGGCACTGGATCCTGAGATCACAGGAGAAGTGCTCTCCGTAATGAAGAAACTTTCAGACGATAATATAACCATGATAGTAGTGACCCATGAGATGGGCTTCGCCAGAGAAGTGGCAGACCGTGTGGTCTTCATGGATAACGGAAAGATCGTGGAAGAAGGCGATCCGGCCAAGATATTCTCATCACCTGACAGCCAGAGGCTCAAGGATTTCCTGGGCTCCATGCTTGGCACCGGCGACTGATGCAGTTCAGGCCCGGGCTCTGCCGGATGATCTGCTGTCTGAAAAACCGGCAGTCCGAAAAACCGGAATCCGTTGAGAAAGACCTGCAGCTTTTATACAATTCCCATGTAAGGGGGAGATGTCATGAACAGGATCTTTCAGAGGGAGTATAAAGGCGAGGAATATGAGGATGAAAGCAGGCGCTTTCGGATCGGAGTCGTAGGGCTCAACGAAGGAAACGGAGCGACTTTGTTCGCAACGTCTCTTGCCTGCATCATTGAGGAAAAGAAGGAATGCAGCGTTGCTTACCTGGAATTCACAGAAGGAATGCCGGGAAAGCCGCTGCTTTTTGACAGTCTGGCAATGGACAGGAGATTCGCCTCCAGGAAGTTCCATGACGTGTACAGCCTGGTGCGGGATAAAAAGCGCACGGCAGCAGTAAAGAACAAAGATGAAAACATCAACTGGCTCATAATGAGTCCTGCATCTGCGGCAAAAGGTCTTTACATGACCGGAAAAGAAAAGATGAAAGTCCTTGCAGGGATCACAGAAGACGTGACCATCTGCGATATAGACGATAAAGAAGACCTTGATGAAGTGCTGCAGGAGATGGACCTCATTGCTGCAGTCATAGACCCCATGCCCTCAAAGCTCATAGCGGCAAGAGGTCTCATAAGAAAGATCAAGGCTGTACAGGCAGAGCGAAAGAGCGAAAAAATGCCAGTCTGTTTTATCCTGAACAGGTGCAGCAGGGGAGTGGGAAAGAGAAAACTCAATGAATACCTGAAAGTGAGAGAGACCATAAAGATCCCGGAGATAAAAGGAGAGTGGTTCTACACGGCAGAATACAACTGCAGGATACCCTTCCGCCAGCGGGAGATAGGCGAGAAAATCGAAAAACCCATCAAAGAATTCATAAATCATCACATTACTATCACTTAAGAGTGGTAGTATTTTTAAAGATAGTTCGAAAATCAGTACATTTTGTTGTATAATCAAGGGTAATGATGTGCCGGGGCGGGCGAAAAATCCGCCGGTACGGGATACAGAGATTATCCTTTGTTTATGGATAATGGATAAAAAGGATTGAAAGGGGATACTCAGTCTGATGATTGTTTTTGATCATGTGACTAAAAAATACAAGACCAACATAGGGCTGGATGATGTGAGTGTCAGGATAGATAAAGGAGACTTTGTCTTCCTCGTGGGGCCCAGCGGCGCCGGAAAATCCACATTCGTCAAGCTCATTTTAAGAGAAATAGATGCAGACAAGGGACGGATCATCGTAAAAGGTGAAGACGTTACAGAATTCTCAAACAGAAGGATACCGAAGCTGAGAAGGAATATCGGCATCGTGTTCCAGGACTTCAGGCTGCTGCCGAAGAAGACCGTATATGAGAACGTGGCCTTCGCCATGGAGATCGTCCACAAGTCAGCCAAGACCATAAAGAGGCAGGTACCGCAGGTGCTGGGCCTTGTTGGCATGAGCGGAGACGCCCAGAAATATCCTGATGAGCTTTCAGCAGGCGAGCAGCAGAGAGTCGCCATCGCAAGAGCCATCATTAACAACCCTGAGCTTCTCATCGCAGACGAGCCGACAGGAAACCTTGACCCGGACACTGCATGGGAGATCATGCAGCTTCTGGCAGAGATCAACGCCAGAGGCACCACCGTGCTCATGGTAACTCACGCCAAGGATATCGTTGACAGGATGGATAAGAGAGTCATCGCCATCGATAACGGCAAGATCGTGAGAGACGATTTCGGAACATATAATCTGGACGAGAACACCTGGAAGCAGGAGGATGTACACGATACTATCCAGATGCCGTTTCCGACTCCTCATTCCAGGGCAGAGCGTGAGCGCAGGATGGCAGAGCTGAAACAGAATCCGGGGCGGTCTTCCAGTGCTGCAGAGCGCCTGAGAAAGAGAAGAGAAAGAAGAGCAAAAGAGGCAAAACTCAAGGCAGAAAGAGAAGCAAGGCTCAGGGCCGAGAAACAGGCCATGAAGAAAGCCAGCAGAAAAGCAAGACCTCTGAAAGAGGAGGAAGACGCGGCAGATAAAGCTGAAGAATTGCTCAAGAGCAGGGAGGCCGGTAAGAAATCATGATAACCAGATTATTCTACACTATAAAACAGGCTTTCCAGCAGGTCTTCAGGAACAAAGCCATGACCCTGGCGTCCATGTTCGCCATTACGGCCATGCTCCTCATCCTCGGTCTGTTCTTCATCATCCTGGTCAACGTCAACACAGCGGCACAGGCAGTTGAGAACGACTACGACACTATCGAAGTTTACCTTCTGGACAAGACCACAGAAGACGAAGCCAATGCCATGATCGAAGACCTGAAGGACTTCGACGGCGTAGCAGATATAGGATACAGAGAAAAAGACGAAGCCATGGAGATCCTGAAAGAAAGATGGGGAAAGAGCTCATATCTTCTGGACTCCCTGAGAGAAAACCCGCTGCCCAACTCCATCGTCATAACCATAGGCGATCTTGAAAAGGCCGAGGCCATAGCGGACAAAGCCGGCACATACAGCGGTGTTGAAGACGTCAAATACTACAAGGAAACTGTAGATAAACTTAAAAAAGCGA
>CAMCER010000140.1 GCA_945873875.1 uncultured Clostridia bacterium | reverse complement strand
CGCGAAGCTCAGATCCTGCTCAGACAAAAGCATCACATCTCCAGCTGGGCGGTCTGAAGCAGATACACCTGATCTCGCAGTTCCTTGGAGACTTCGGCGCTGATCTTTCCCGCTGCCCTGAGCCTCCTTATCTGGTCAAGCTCCATGGCAAGGACATTGGCGTCTGCCTCCTCGGCGTATTCACGGGCTTTGTTAAACTGCTCCTGAGTGTTGGCCCGCATTCCTTCGGGCATGGTGTCGTGGATGCCGTGCTGCAGATCCATGGCCTCGTCTCTGGGGCTCTCCTGGTTGTAGTTTATGCGTCCCCAAAGTGATTCCAGCGCAGTCTCGTGCTCGTTTAACAGGATGTCAACTGCCTCTGCTCTCTGCGCATCGCACTTTGCCTTTGTCTCCTTCAGATAATCGATGGCGGCATGCTCAAGGTCGATAGCGAACAAACACGTATCATAATATATCCTTGCGGATTTTTCGTCGTCATAATCCTTTCTTTTGAGCCGGGCCAGGCGCAGGAGCATCCTTCCTTTTTTCTTCTCGAACTTTGCGCCTACCATCGCGGCCCCGCCGAAGTAGCCGATAGAAGCCCGTATCGCCGGAAGGATGGAATAGTACGGCATGCGTTCTGCAACAGGTCTGCCGTACAGATCTTTCTGTATCTCGTCGGCTCTTGCCTGCTGGACCTTAAGGACCTCATTCACCATTTCCACCATTATTTCTTTGTTCTCGCCCTCTTCAAACCGCTCGCGCATGAGCCTTATCCTGTAGCGCATCATCGAGAGCCTGACCGCCGGAGCAAAGTCAGAGTCGGCATGCTCATCCAGCACCTTTCTCAGCTCTGAGATCACGCCTTCCAGCACCGCGATCCTGCCCTCGTGCATTTGTTTATCAAAAGCTTCGTCCTTTTCCTTTGGCGCCAGTTTAGGCAGGACGAAATCTGCCAGCAGCAGGGTACACAAGATAACTCCTGACGTGATGAAAATTATCAGATCTCTCTGCGGGAATGGGTACCCGCCTTCGGTGAACAAAGGTATAGTAAGGATTATTGAAAGTGTCACGGCGCCTTTCGGCCCTGCGATGGTCGTCACCAGTGCTTCTTTCAGCGTATGCCCCGGGGTCTTTATGCCCCGCGCGCCGGTTTCCGGATCTTTGTACCGCATGCCCATGCACGCCAGCCAGATGAACCTGACTGTTATTATCACCGCCGTTACCGCCAGCATGGTGCCGATGACTACAGCCGGTGAAATGCCTCCCATGTTTTCCCGGTCCATGACTTTAGGAAGCTGCATGCCCAGCATGACGAAAATCACGCCGTTTATAAGGAATATGATGACTTCCCAGAAGCTGCCGGACACCATCTCGTGCCGGGCTTCTTCAGGTGTAGGCATGTGCATGCGGTGTTCCTGCATGACAAGCCCCGCGGCAACTACAGCAAGTATGCCGCTCACGTGTATCTCCTCTGCCAGTATGAACAAAGCAAAAGGCGTTATGACTTCGTACATGACATGTATCGTCGTGCTCACATAGCCTTTTCTTTTCAGAAAAAGCATCCCTCTCTTCAGAAGGAATCCCGCGATTATCCCTGCAGCGATCCCGCCGAAGAAAAGCACCGCGAAGGAGCCGGCAGCTTCGGCTGCTGAAAAGGCCCCTGTCATGGCCGCTGCGATGGCGAACTGAAAAGATACCACGCCTGATGCGTCATTTATCAGAGATTCCCCGGACAAAAGCATAGACTGCCTTTTTGTCAGCTGGATAGTCGGTCCAAGGGCTGATACTGCGGCGGCGTCTGTAGGTCCAAGGGCCGCAGCACACGCAAAGGCCGCCGCTAGCGGGATCGACGGCACTATCCAGTTCAGAATGAATCCCGCCGCCAGAACGCTTACCACCACCAGCGCTATTGCCATAGAAAGAACAGACCACTTCGTTTTCCAGAGCATGATCCTGTCTGTCTCCTTCGCTTCTCTGAAAAGCATGGGCGCGATAAAAACGAGCATGAATAATTCAGAATCCACGTGGACGTCAGCCAGATGCGGCATAACGATGGCCGCCGCCAGCCCAGAAGCGGCAGTGAAATCTTCGATATGATCTGATCAAGCACAGACGATATCATGACACAGACTAAGAGCAGCAGTACCAGTTCAAAAAGTTCCATATGTGTCCTATCTCCTTTGGTTTGTCTCCTTTTGTTTGTCTTCTTCCGTATTATAACACTTCCGGCGCAACTGGCACTTCTTTTCCTGCTTTTTCCCTGCTTCCCCGAGCCCCTTTCTGCTCCGTCGCCCCCGTTCTGCTCCGCCGAGCCACCCTGCCCGCGACAAACGTACAAGTGTTAACCATTTTTTCAAAAAATGAGAATTCCGGTTAACACTTGTGGGTTTGCGGGCCCTCGGCTTTGTCGAATTTTGTCGAATCTGGCTTTTTTGCAGGAAATCAGCAAATATCGAACCCGCAATCGTACATCTTTTAACCCCTTTTTTATATATTCAAATTGTGGTTAAAAGTTGTGGGTTCAAGTGCCCTCGCTTTTGTCGAATTTTGTCGAATCTGACCCTTTTGCAAAAAATCGGCAAATATCGAGCCCGCAATCGTACATCTTTTAACCCCTTTTTTATATATTCAGATTGTGGTTAAAAGTTGTGGGTTTCGGAAAAGCGCGGCGGGTCGAGGCATTAAAAAAGCGCCCGAAAAAGCGCGGCGGATCGCAGCATTAAAAAAGCGCCTGCGAGAGGCGCTTTCTTTTTCTGGTTTGGTGCAGCCGGTGATTCGCCTTGCTGCGAGGCGACTGCCTGCGGCCTGCTCTCTGAAGAGTTTACTGCAAACCGGCGGCTGGTCTGATGCGGGCTACATATAGTTTCTGTAGCATGCGCAGAGCATCTTCACGCAGTTATCGATGCCAAGCTTTTCGCTGTTCAGGACAAGCTGATAGCTTTCAACTTCTTTCCAGGGCTGCTTGGTGATGTAGTAGTAGTAATCTGCGCGCTGCTGGTCTGTCTTGTTTACGAAGCGCTCTGCTTTGTTTTCGGACATTCCGCTTTCTTCCATGACGCGTTTGATCCTGTATTCTTCAGATCCTACGATGCAAACTGAAAGCAGGCTCACGTCTTCAACATCCTGGAAGATGTAGTTTCCGCAGCGTCCTACTACGATGGCGTCTTCGTTCTTTGCTGTGTCCAGCAGGAACTTCTTCTCAAGCTCGAACATGGCCTCGCTCGGGTTAACGTCTACCAGGTCGCCCTCGCTGTAGCGCCTGTAGAATGCCAGGTTCGGTCTCTTCTCGTCAGCTTCGCTGAAGATATCCGCGTGTTCTGAATATTCCATCTTTGCGTGGTCCAGGGAAAGCTGGATCAGCTGTTTGTCGTAGCAGATAATTCCCAGTTCTTCTGCTGCTTTTGCTCCTATAAGTGCTCCACCGCTTCCGCTCTGGCGGTTGATCGTGATTATTTTGTGGCTCATTTTTTCTCCTCTCACTGAGTCTCTATACCGTGTCACTGTAAAAATAATACATACAAATTATAATACAAATCCATAGTTTTGCCAATACATTATCCGGTCCGCCGGCTCCTGCGGCACCAGGAGGGCTCTGCGCTTTCCTCAGGCCGCCCCGGTTCCGGCAGCGCACCGGTTATTTAACTGTGACTTTCACGCTGGCGCTGATGCCGTTTACGGTCTGGACAAATACCTTACATGCTCCTTTGCCTGTGGCCTTGATCTTGCCCTTGCTGCTTACGGTCGCTGTTGTCGCATCGTTGGTCCTGTAGCGCAGCAGCGGTGCGTGTCCGTCGCTGAGCAGTTTCTTGTCTTCCAGCACTTTGGTTATCTTAGCTTTGATGGTGTATGTCTTGCCCTCTTTCAGGGTGATGCTGGTCTTTGTCAGTTTCAGGCCCTTTACTGTATGTGTTTGATTTTATG
>CAMCER010000139.1 GCA_945873875.1 uncultured Clostridia bacterium | reverse complement strand
CGACTACTGTGCAGCCGTCCGGCACTTCCTTCAGTACCACAGATCCGGCTCCGATCTTCACATCGTTTCCTACTCTGAAAGGTCCCAGGACCTTGGCTCCGGAACTTATCACCACCCGGTCGCCGATAGTCGGATGTCTCTTTCCCACATCCTTTCCGGTACCGCCCAGTGTAACGCCCTGGTAGATAGTCACGTCATCGCCTATCTCTGTGGTCTCGCCGATGACTACCGCCATGCCGTGGTCTATGAAACATCTCTTGCCTATGACAGCTCCGGGATGTATCTCTATTCCTGTAAAGAATCTGGTAAGCTGTGAGACTATCCTTCCCAGCAGTTTCAGATGATGAACGTGGAGAAAATGGGAAAAATGGTGCCATATGAGTGCCCATACTCCCGGGTAGCACAAGAGAATCTCGAAGCTGTTTCTTGCTGCGGGATCGTTTTCCTTTGCTGCCTGTATATCACCTTTTACATCTTTGAAAAAAGCCACTTTTTTTCCCTCTTTAATCTATATCTCTGTGTCCTGAAAGCTCAGGTCCGTGATAGTCTGAACCCTGAGTCATTATCAGGCCGTATTTTTCAGCGATCTGTCTGAATCTTCTGCAGTCTTCCTCCGTGTGGTCTGTATGACGGCACTCTATGCCGTCAAGACCGCCTTTATCTATAAGTCTTTCCACCAGAGCCTCTACCGCCTGATAAAAATCTTCCGTGCCCTTTTCAGCTGTCTGCGAAGGGTCGCCGGGCTTTTTCAGCCTTTTCAGCTTTCCCGGATGGGCAAGCACGGCTTTCCCGCCTGTTATGTGTATCAGCCGCATGGCATCGAAAGTATCTATCTCGCTTTTTCTGATGGCCTTCACCTGAGGCGTGCTGAAGACACCGTCAGGTTCGAAAGCATCATTAGGATCATCTATATAACCTTTATGCGCCATGACGATGGCTATGTCAGGTTTGCCCACATAAGTCCTGCCGTCTTTCGGTTCAAGCTCTTCGGCGCTTATGTCATAGCCCATGTCATTGAGCACCTTCAGCAGCTTTACATTGCGTTCTTTTCTGATCTTCTTCAGCGAATCCAGGACCAGACTCATCCTTCTGTCCTCGATGTCAAAGTCGTATCCCAGCATATGTATCCTGATGCCGTCATCTGTCACCGTGGAAAACTCTATGCCCGGAACCACCTCTATGCCGAAGCGCTTTCCTGCTTCAAGAGCCTCTCTCACGCCGTCTGCGCCGTCGTGGTCAGTTATGGCCACCTTCTCCTGTCCCAGTGAAACGGCTCTCTCAACGAGAGCTGCAGGCGACATGGTCCCGTCTGAGAAATACGAATGAAGATGCAGGTCAGTTTTTTCTTTTGTCATATCCATATCCGGTCACCTTTAAGCTCGCGCCCTGTCCTATCCGAGAAGAATATCCTCGCTTATGTTCTTCATAACATCTTCGCCTTTGAGTATCTTTATGAGTTCAAGAGCGAAGTACACAGCTGTGCTGGGGCCCCTTGATGTGGTCACAGCACCGTCAGTGACTACTGTGTCTGTCACATACTCGGCACCTGTAAGATCCGCTTCAAGAGACGGGTAACAGGTCGCTTTCTTACCTACCAGGATCCCGGCTTTTCCGAATACTGTAGGTGCCGCGCAGATAGCTGCTGTCCTCTTTCCCTCTGATGCGAACTTCCTTATCTGTGAGACCAGTTCACTGCACTGTCCCAGATATGTAGTCCCCGGAAGGCCGCCCGGAAGGATTATCATCTCACAGGCGTCAAAGTCGGCATCTGTAATGGTCATGTCGCTTTTCACGGTCACGCCGTGAGCCCCTTTCACATCTGTGGAGCTGTTTATTGAAACAGATTTTATGTCTACTCCCGCTCTCCTGAGATAATCAATGACTGTGAGAGCTTCAACTTCTTCAAATCCTTCTGCCAGAAATATATATACCATCTGCTTTACCTCCTGAAGAATATCTTTTCCGGCCTGGTGAGCCAGCTCGATATATACCAGAGTATGAGCATCATCACCACTGCGATGATGGTCTGGAAAACTGCGAACTGCTCAGGCAGTGAACCGTTCATTATACCTGTAAGCAGATCCCCGTCCCTGTCCGGGTAGTCGAACAGCCAGCCGTATACGGCATTTCTAAGAGGGCCTGCAAGTCTTACGATAAGATTTACAGCGGCCATGCATATGAACACGCCCAGGGCGATGTTGAATCCTTTCCGGACCACTGTCTTTCTGGTCCTCACCCTCAGGCAGATATATGCTATGAGAGCCAGTATCAGGCAGCATATCCCTGCTATCAGCAGATACCTGGCATAACTCTTCAACGAGGCAGCGAATCTGGCGTCTTCTTCAGTGAACAGTTCCTCTTCCACAGTCCCGGTCTTCTGGGTCAGTGAAAACTCATCAGTCTTATCGTTTATGTAACGCGTGAAAGTGTGAGAAACCTGTTCCTCCGTGACGCCTGCACCCATCTTGTCCAGCACCTGAGATTCCTTCAGGCTGTATTCATAAGTGTCAGATATACGCCATACACCTGTCTCTGATATACACATGACAGCCACCGGCAGCAGGACCGCCAGCAGCACTATACAGATTCTATCTGTTACTTTCATTTGTCACCCTCATAACAGAGCCGCTTTCTTAAAATACCTATACGTATATATATTATCACAAACACAAAAAAAATAACAGGAACATGTCGTTTTATATCGCGAAAAAACAAACATGTTCCGTCACTGTTTTTCTTCACTTTCAAGGCTCTTCAGATACTCCTCTGCCTCGGGTATCTCATCCTCTGAAAACACCCTTATGCCGGC
Organism: uncultured Clostridia bacterium; assembly: GCA_945873875.1. Next base: position 1,111 of record CAMCER010000139.1, on the reverse strand, counting down.
TTCCCTCAGAAGCTCCGCACAAACGCCGCTTCCTTCCTTCAGCACTCTTTCGAATGAGCCGTCATAGATAAGCCTGCTGCCGCAGGAAGGACTCTTTTCCTTGAGCAGCGCAAAGGCTGCATTCTCCTGCTTTGCGGTCTGCAGCGCGTCCCGCGCGCCCGCAAGATACTCCTCAGTTACATCTGTGCCCTCACGGTTAATGACTTTGTCACCTCTGCGCTCAGCTGGCGGTCTGGGGACCGGAAGTCCTCCAGAGACTTCCGGACAGACAGGTATCAGCCTGCCTTCCTCTTTCCATTTCTGAAACACCGGATCATCCAGCTGGCGGTATTTCCCGTCGTATCTTACAGTCTTTTCTCCGTACAGGCACTGGCTCACTAATATCTTTATCATATCTTCAGCCCGGTGTGTTATTTCTTATCCTTTATGTCTTCCTTGATGGCAGTGGTGGAAATATCCGGTGTCCTTTCCAGATATACCACTTCCGCGCCTTCCTCTTTCAGGAAGTCGAATTTTCCTTCCCAGTCGTTGCCTATTACGAAGGTGTCTATGTGATATTCGTGTATGTCTGATCTCTTCTGCTCCCAGCTTTCCTCCGGTATTACCAGATCAACATAGCGGATGGATTCTACCAGCTGCTTGCGCTGTTCGTAGCTGAAATAGCATTTCTTTTTCTTCTGGTTCCAGTTGAATTCATCTGTCGAAAGCGCAACTATGAGATAATCTCCAAGTTCCTTCGCCCTTCTGAGCAGATTGATATGCCCGTAGTGGAGAAGATCGAATGTCCCGTATGTTATTACCCTTTTCATTTTCTGCCTCCCGAAATTATTTCTGCAAGCCGTTCTGACGATCTGCCGTCGTTCCATGTGTTGTATTCACGGTTGAAATCAGTCAGATCTCTTCTGCCTTCGTCTGAAATGACAGCATCGGCAAGTTCTTTTTCTGTTTTCACTACCGGTCCCGGCAGCTCATCCACATCAATGTAAAAGCCTCTTATCTCGCTGGCATAACTTTCCATGTCATACATGTAGAAATACATGGGCCTTTCCAGCAGCGCGTAGTCGAAGAAAACGCTGGAATAATCAGTTATCAGTATATCTGAGATAAGATA
>CAMCER010000138.1 GCA_945873875.1 uncultured Clostridia bacterium | reverse complement strand
CGTCGGATCCGAACTCGGTGCCGGTTCAGGATCTCCCAGAGGAGGCGCGGACTTGCCGCTTCCAATGAGAGCCTTCAGCGCTTCTGCGCTCTTCTTCATGGCCTCCTCATCGCTTCCCTGGATATAATCAATGGCCTCATAACTCAGGCCTGTCTCGCGGGCGATTCTCGTTTTTGCCGAGGCGGTCTCGTAACCCTTGATTTTTGTGTCCCTGTCTGCGATGTCCTTCTTGTGTTTTGTGATGGTCTCGTTGAGCTTGTCGATCTCCTTCTTGTGTTCAGTGTTGATCTTTTCCAGATCTTCCGGCGAAGTGTATTTCTCATACTTTTCCGCCTCCCTCTGAAGTCGTTCCTTGATTCGCTCGTTGAACTCCTCCTGCGTATTGATAACTGTAAATTCTGCCATGATGGCTCCTTTCTCCCGCTTAACCGGGCGGTGTCCGTTAATATATACTTATGGCTGCCTCTTATTAGGCAGCCATTTAGTAACTCACTCTCTGAGGCTTTGCCTCTTTTGTCTCTCTGCATAGCCAGTGCGCGATTGCAGCGCTGTCCATCAAACCTATCTCAATTCCTTCCTTCAAGGCTTTGTATCCGAACCCTCCGTTCGAGCCTATCGCTCTCTTTTCGCAGTTTCCGACTGCCTGTGTCAGCGACGGCTGTCCCATGTGGCATATCGTCTCTTCATAGATGCCCTGCTCAAATGTCGAGTTTATAGTGATGATTTCTTTCACCGTTGGCATGATCGGGACCTTCAGCCCTGAGTCTTTCATGTCTCCTGCCAGCAGAGTTTGGCCGGATGCTCCATCCACTGCTACCTTCCGGACGTCTGCCTGTTTCAAAAAGCTGATGATCCATGCTGTCCCCGCGCGGGCCGGTCTGCAGTCTATGGCTTCTACGAATACCTGGTCGTCTGTCGTCTTTGCCGCGATGCTCATGCTCACGTTCTGGCCATCCTTGCCGTACTTTATGCCGACATATAAGCGCCCTCTTAGCGCCGGCAGTTTCGGTGCCTTCAGCTGCATCCATTCTGCCTCGCTGATTGCCGACTTCAGGTTTTGCTTCGTCCAGAATCCGAGGCGCTGGATGTTGAAATCAAGGTCGTCTTCTCCGATTTCGTCGAGGATTGCTCTTTCTTTCAAATGGTAGCCCAGCGATGGATTTGTCTCATACCACGCATCCTTGTTTCGCGGATCCGTCATATCTGCAACCGACCATTCTGCCCATCCGGCATTTGCGTTCTCTCCCGCAAGCGTAGCTGCGCGATATTTCACAAACACTGTTCCGGAGCTGACCGGTGTTGGAGGTGTTCCACAGAATATCGTCTGCGGGTTGCTGCTGTCTGTAACCGTATATTTGAGTGCCGATTCGTGTGAGTCCTGATATTCCTGTGCTTCGTCGATTATCAGAAGGTCGTAGCCTGCACCCAGGCCCCCAGTCGATGTTCTTGTCCGGAACTCGACGCGGCCACCGCCCTCAACCTCAATGTGCTCTTTTCCGTATGCGCGATATGACGATGTGATGTTTAGCCCTGCATCTTCGACCGCTTTTTTCAGGCGTTCCCATGCTTTGTGTGATGTGTCTGTTCTGTGGGCCGTATGCAGGATCTGTTCTCCGTGCTTGAGCCCCCAGAGCTCTCTGATGGTGATTATCTCATTTTTTCCGTTTCGTCTCGGTACCTCGAAGCCGTATCTCGTATGGATCCACTGGCCGTCGTCATTGACAGCCATAATGTCGTAGATCTGTAGCTGCTGCCATGGATACGAGACTTTGTCGCGCACCTCGTAGAGATCTATCGCTTCCTTTCCGAGCGTTTTCTCATATCTCAGGACTCTCGACGATGTCGGTTCCTGTCTCCCGGTCCTGTTCTTCTTTGCATTCGCCATATTCCCATCTTTCCGTCTCCGCCTATAAAGCAAAATAAAACCGCCTGATAAATCAGCGGTTTTCTGTCGGCCTCCTTGGTTCCCATCTCTTTGTGTGTACGTTCTGGATTCTTCCTGACTGTGGATCGTACGTTACGTTGCATCTGCAGAATCTGTGGCGCCTAAACACGTCGTTTCCTGTATCTCTGACCTGCTCGTATGGATACGTTCCTGCCAGTTTCGAGCACCAGTCGCAGCATCCTCCTTCAGCTGTCCTCTTTATCACAGGGGACAGCCCGGACTGCCACTGGAACTCTGCATTCTCTTTCAAAGAGTCCATTACGACTGCCTGTCCGAAGTTTATGAGATCCTCCTCCAGGTTCTTTTTGATGTTCTCGTACTTTTCTGCTCCGGACGCATACTCTATCAAGCCCTTTTCCCGGTCTGTATTGTATTTCGGTCGGATTGCCTTGATTCCGATCCGCGCCCGCTCGTTCATGCCTCTCTGCATGACCTCTGCATAGTTCGCGATCTCCTCATAGCTCGCCCGAAGCGGTGGAGGGAGGACCCTGCTCGCTATGTTGTAATACATCCGCCCGTCCGGCAGCATGTCCGCCGTCACATTGTCGTGGAATGCCTTCGCGAGTGCCTGCCCTACTTCAACCGCATACTTGTCCGCCTCGTGATATGTCGCCTTGCCTGTGGTCAGCAGCTCCTGCAGCCTTTCGATCTCTTTGTTATTATTCAGGTTCTCCCGGAAGCTGCGTTCCACCGCCTCCAGGATTTCCGGTGCCAGGTCCTGCATATCCTACCTCCTTGCTTGGCTTGATGCCGGTCAAATCTCTGATGTTGTCCGTTCCCATGTATCCCGGAATTGCGGAATTGATTTTCGACACGCCGTCTCCGATGATTGTCAGAGCGGATGCGTCAGGATCGAATATCGGCTCCCACTTCGGTGTGGTCAGATAAAACTGTTTGCGCTGATATGCGAAGTTGTCCCGCAGGCATGCTGCGAGATATCCTGCGTTCAAAAATCCAGTTCCGAAAGTTTTCTGCGCTTTTTTAGCAGTAATTCGCAGCGTCTCGTGCGACGCCTTGATTGCCTCCGCGCTCGATGGATTATCAGAAACGAATCCGAGGTCGTCCGTTGTCAACCCTGTCTCTCCCGCGAAGTTTGCAGCTGCCATTCTCAGCTGTTCCGACAGCGGCGCCATCGTCATCTGCTGGAATTGTCCCATGACAGGTTTCTCTCCGTCTTCGTCCCTGTCGATCTGGATCATGCTCGATATGGTCAGCTTCCACTTGTCCATCTGTTCGGCGTCAGGAGACATTCCGAGGACATATCTCTGCGGAATCGAGTAAAATTCTGCAGCGATGTCGGAGCGTTCGAGAGTCCTCTTTGCGAACTTCTGCAGATACATACACGCCCTGCTGATCCTGGCATGTCCGAACGGCCTTTTTGCGTCCGGTCTGTATATGATTGGCACCAGGAGCGGATACGGCGCCGGATTATCATCTCGTCTCAGTACGCCCACGCCCTTCTGGTGATATTCTGTGTATTCCCTTGTGAAATACGCTTCGAGGATTGGCTTATCATAATCGTCCCGCTTCAGGACTGCGTATCCCTCCGTCAGCATATTTGTGATCGGGTCAATCGTTCCTGTTGCGTTGCCTCCGTCTATCACCTGCAGACGAGGAAACCCGTCTTCGTCCGGCGAGATGTATATGAAATCGCACGAGGACACCAGTGCTCCGAGAATCGCGCTGTCGTATAGGATGTCCGGGTTGTTCATCTGGAAGATCTCGTTCAGGCCGAAGTTGTCCTCTTCAAATTCACGAAACACGAGCCGGTCTGCAATGGAGTCGACCGCCTTCGCGCAACAGCCCAGCGTGGCCATATATTGACGACGTAGCTCTGGAGGAATCGTGATTCCGGGATCCAGCGTCTTGTCTTTCATCTCGTAGTATCGATATCTCATGTCGACTCGCGTTTTTTTCGTGGCGAGCCTTTCTCGCATGTACTGTATGCCTTTGTATTCCGGCATCGGATTAGCTCCTTTCGTGTGGATTTTGGTCAGCGTGTGTTTTTTTTCGTA
>CAMCER010000137.1 GCA_945873875.1 uncultured Clostridia bacterium | reverse complement strand
AGCGTAAAGAAGCTTTCAGTGAAGGCTGCCGGCGGAATAAGGCAGCTTTCCACGCCGCATAAATACGTGTGCGTAAATGTCGCACGCCAGGCGACCATAAAGGTTTTTCATTTTGTTACACTTGCATCGTAAACAGGAAACTCACATGACCTGAGAGGTCATGATCCAGGCAGGAGGTGTACAGAATGAAAAAGGAAAATGATAATAAAAAAGTCAATACTCAGAAAAAGACAGGAGAAAAAGACGGTAAAAAGACAGTAGAGGTAGTATTCATCCTTGACAGGAGCGGCTCCATGAGCGGTCTTGAGAGGGACACTATCGGCGGATTCAACTCGATGCTGAAGAGGCAGAAGGATGAGGGCAATGATATCATCTGGACGACAGTCCTCTTCGATCATGAGATAAGTACGGTCCACGACCGGCTGCCCCTTGATAAAGTAAGACCGCTGGATGAGCGCACTTATTATGTCAGAGGCACGACAGCGCTTCTGGATGCAACAGGCGAGACCATTAAAAGGATCGGCATAGCCCACAAGTACGCGCGGCCTGAAGACAGGCCGGACAGGACGCTGGTGGTTATCACCACAGACGGACTTGAGAACGCCAGCACCAGATATAATGTCGAGGAAGTGCGCCGCATGATCGGCAAAGAAAAAGAAAAGTACGGCTGGGAGTTCATATTCCTGGGCGCCGATATCGAAGCGGAGGCTGTCGCGGGCAGCATGGGCATCGACAGATCCAGAGCCGCCAGATACCACAATGACAGCGAGGGCATAGGTCTCAACTACCAGGCAGTCTCGGAAATAACTGTCGGACTTGCTAAAGAAGGGATCGTCTGTGAAACGTGTCTGGAATCAGTCAGAGAGGACTATAAAAGCAGGTCGAAGAAACGCTGAGCGCCGGCTCGCTGAATGCGGCTTCAGGCCGCAGGTGCCCGGCTCCTGCAGAGTAATAACAACGGAGGTGGTAATATGTATGGTGCGATAATAGGAGATATAGTCGGCAGCGCTTACGAGTTCTGTGCGACAAAAGATAAGGATTTTACTTTGTTTGCTGATGGCTGCGAGCCAACCGATGATTCGGTCATGACCGCAGCAGTGGCAGAGACACTTCTTGATCTTAAGGGCAGTGAGAAGGATCAGGAGATAATGGAGAGATTTGCCCGTAACATGAAGAAATGGGGAAGGAATTATCCTGACGCAGGATATGGCGGGAAGTTCGTCTTCTGGCTCATGATGGAGACGACGGCGCCGTATAACAGCTACGGCAACGGTTCTGCCATGCGCGTCTCACCCTGCGGATGGCTCTATGATGACCTTGAGGCTACAAGGAAAATGGCAAGGCTTTCTTCTGCAGTGACTCACGATCACCCGGAAGGAATAAAAGGCGCTGAATCCACAGCCGCCGCCATCTTTATGGCCCGAACGGGGTCAACGAAGGCGGAGATAAAGAAATATATCGAGGAAGAGTTCGGCTACGATCTGGACAGGACATGCGCAGAGATACGTCCGGATTACTCATTTGACGTGACCTGTCAGGGATCAGTGCCGGAAGCCATCATAGCATTTCTGGACGGGAAAGACTATGAGGACGTTATCCGAGAGGCCGTCTCACTTGGAGGCGACGCGGACACCCCGGGCGCTATAGCAGGCTCCATCGCGGAAGCTTTCTACGGAGTGCCTGATTCACTCAAAGAAGAAGCCGGCGAGTATATACCCGACGATATGAAGGCACTCATAGACAGATTTTACGCCCGGATCACAGGAAAAAAACAAGGAGGGGAAAGATGAACGTACTGATTCTCAACGGAAGCCCGAGGGCGGGCGGCAACACGGCGCAGATGGCTGGCGCTTTCAGGGACGGTGCTGAGAGTGCCGGCCACAAAGTAAAGACTATTGAAGTCTGCAAAAAAGATATCCACGGCTGCCTGGCCTGTGAATACTGCCACACAAAAGGCAGAGGCGTGTGCATCCAGAGAGATGATATGGATGAAGTGTATGAGGCGCTGAAAGAGGCGGATGTCCTCGTGATCGCTTCACCCATCTATTACCACGGGATATCCGGCCAGCTGAAATGCACCATCGACAGGTTCTATTCAGCGGCTTATCCTGTGGGACCGGAAAGACTAAAAAAAGCCGCAGCTATCTACTGCTCCGGCGATCCGGAAATGTATACGGGTGCTTTGTTCTCGTTCAAAGGGGACTTCCTGGATTATCTGGGCCTTGAGAACGCGGAGGTGCTCACCGTTGCCGGCAGCGTGACTGACAGCGACTTACAGGCAGCACATGATGCCGGCGCGCGGCTATAGTCCTGTTAGGTTCAGGACGCACTGGATGCCGGTGCGCGCCTGCAGTCCTGCCCGGTAAGCATGTGCAGCTTCGGGCTGCTCAGCCAAGTGAGCCGCTGCCCAGCTTTGCTCTCATGATGAGGCAGAACAGAACTCCGATGACGCCTGATATCATTGCCAGCATGGATATGCCCAGGATGTAATCGTTCCAGATGGATGTGATGATGAACATGCCTGCGGCACCCATGAGGGTGAATGAGAAGTTTGTCAAAGACGATGCCGAACCGGTGTCGTGTTTCTGCATGTTAAGCAGGATCGCCGTGGCGAAAGGCCTTGAGATGGCAGACATCATCATGATGGGCGCGAAGCACACTGCGAAAGCCAGCGGCGAATTGTGCCCGATGACGAACATCAGTATCCCGAAAGCGAGGCAGATCGTGAATATCCCGAAGGATACCAGATAGGAACTTGCTTTGCGGATCCTGATGTAAAGAATGGGGCCCAGCACTGTGACAAGTGCGGTCCCTGCAAAGTACAGGCTGTACATAGTTGACGACAGCCCGAACTGGTTCTCATAGATGTACGAACTCGATGCTATGTAGGACATCATAGGTATCTGTATTATTATTATGCTCAGCAGAAATGCTGTGAATTTTTTGTTTTTGAGGACTTTTCCAAGCCTTCCGAATGTCCGCAGGACCCCCGTGTCCAGCCGCTCATTTTCAGGCAGTGTCTCTGCCATGAGAAGGGCAAGGACGAATATTATCCCGGTTATGACAGCCTGCATGAAAAAGTCTGCGCGCCAGCTGAAGAATCTGTATATCTGCGCGCCCAGAAGCGGTGCGATGACCGGCCCCAGAACGCTGAAGGCCTGGGCCACTGCAAGGACCGTTCCCTGTGTCGCGCCGGAAAACTGGTCTTTGACGATGGCGGTGCTGACTGCGATCATGCACCCTGCGCCTATGGCCTGGAGGATGCGGACTCCGATGAGGAAATAGACGCCTGTTGAAAGCCCGCAGGCTATGCTGGCGGCGATGTAAAGGGAAACGCCGGTGAGCATGGTCTTTCTGCGTCCGATCTTGTCGGATACTGGCCCGAAAACAAGTATCCCAAGCGCAAAGAACAAAAAGAACACGACCAGTGTAAGGTTCATGGTCGAATCTGTCGTGTTGAAGTATGATGCCATGTCCGGAAGAGCCGGCATGTACATGTCTGTAGAAAGCGGTGCGATGGCGTTGCACATGGTGATCAGCGCGATCATCCCGCCTTTGCCCAGCCGCGGCTGGTGCACTTTCATTTCTGTAACGTTTTCTTTTCCTGTTATGTTTTTTCCCTTTGTCAATTCAGTTCATCTCCGTGACCGCGGCAAAAGGCTTCAGCCAACTTAAAGCCGGACAAAGTCCCAGATCTTCAGATCCTCAGACCCTGCATCCGCAAACAGTGTCGCTCTGCGGGATCTGCGTACTGGTCCGGCCTGCGCCGATAGCAGCGCTTTTGCCACTAGAAGATTATATCAGAACAAACCTCTTCGCTGGGAATTTTTTAACCACTTTTTCTATATTATTTTTTGCTTAAAAGCTGAAGGTGAGGCTGTAATCGAATAACTTTTAACCATTATCTTTATACTTGAGTTCTCAAACTAAGTGCAACACGACTCCGTAAAAGACTTCATAGGG
>CAMCER010000136.1 GCA_945873875.1 uncultured Clostridia bacterium | reverse complement strand
AGACTTAAAGAAATGCCCGAAATTTTCGAGGTAGTCGGTGCTTTCGACATCGATCCCGAAAGAAACAGGATTTTTGAAGAGGATACGGGTATCCCCGCGTTTGACTCGATGCAGGCGCTGCTCGACAGCGGTCGCGTCGATCTTGCGATCGTCGCCGTTCCGAACGATGCGCACAAACCCGTTTGCATCGAACTTCTTGATCATAAGATAAATGTTATCTGCGAAAAACCCGTTTGTCTGGGGACGGATGAACTTGAAGAGATGATCGCCGCCGCCGACAGAAACGGCGTTGTGTTCACCGTACATCAAAACAGACGGTGGGACGAAGACTTCCTTTCCGTAAAGAAAGTTTACGACAAAAACGAACTCGGACGGATCTTCCGCATTGAGAGCCGCGTTCACGGTTCGCGCGGCATTCCCGGCGACTGGAGAAACCAGAAGTGCCACGGCGGCGGAATGGTTCTCGACTGGGGCATACATCTGTTCGATCAGATGTTCTGCCTGACAGGATGGGATGACATCGTTTCCGTTCATGCCGATCTGACTTATGTTACAAACGCAGAAGTCGATGACGGATTTTCCGTTACGCTCAAATTCAGGAACGGGCTTGTCGCTTTTGTCGAGGTCGGAACATCGAACTTTCTCGAACTTCCGCGCTGGTACGTTCAGGGCTAATACGGCTCGATGGTGATCAACGACTGGAATATGAACGGAAAGATCGTCAAGGTCACGGACTGGGAAAACCGCGACGCGGTTCCCGTTCAGACTTCCGCGGGAATGACAAAGACAATGGCTCCGAGAACAGACGATACGATCGCGTCTTTCCCCGTTCCGAGAGTTCCTTCCGACGAGAAGGATTTCTATAAGAACGTTGCGAAGGCGATCCTCGGAGAGGAAACTCAGATCGTCACGCACGGTCAACTTCGCAGAACAATGAAACTCATGGAGGCTGTTTTCAGAAGCGGCGAAACGGGAGAAGTCGTCAGGGAGATCATATAACGGAAAAAATCGGAGGTATCGCATGAAACGGGTGCTTTGCGTGATAATGTGTTTAATATTTGCCGTCAGTGCTCCTTTGTGCGCTTTTGCCGAAACACAGAACGTTATTCCTTCTCATGCCGAACAGGAAACGACGGCAGAGGGCGATTCGGATATCGTTGCGCTCGCTCCCGCGCAGACGAGCGATCTGAAAAATATCATTATGATATGCCTTATGGGATCTGTTATTATCGCTTTTTCTCTCATATACATCGCGCGTGCGAGAAAACAACTGAACTCCCGGAAAGACGATCAATAAAGACCGAGAAACCTTTACAGCGCCGCGGCTTTCATGCCGCGGTGCGTTGTTTCCGATTCGGTAAAAACATAAAAAAAGATTTTAATTGACAAATAACTTATAGGTATTGACAAATAAGTTAGAATAGGCTAACATATAAATAACAAAGAAAAAGGAAAGAGAATATGACTCTCGATCAACTGCGTCCCGGTATGACCGGAAAAATAATATCCGTCGGGGGAGAAGGAGAACTTCGCCTTCGCCTGCTCGATATGGGGCTTATACCCCGCACGGAAGTAACTCTTATAAAAGTCGCTCCGATGGGAGATCCGATAGAGATCCGAGTCCGAGGCTATGAACTGACACTTCGCGTTTCGGACGCAAGGAACATCGAGGTCTCGGAGGTGATCGAAAAATGAGATTTGCTCTTGTCGGCAATCAGAATTGCGGAAAAACGACGCTTTTCAACGTTCTGACAGGCTCCAATCAGCACGTCGGAAACTTTCCCGGCGTGACGGTGGACAGCAAGATAGGTCAGATAAAAAATTCCGGCGGATGTTCGGTCGTCGATCTGCCCGGAATATACTCTCTTCGCCCTTATACGCAGGAAGAGGTTGTGACCCGCGATTTTATACTTAACGAAAAACCCGACGGTATCATAAATATCGTTGATGCGACGAACATAGAAAGAAATCTGTATCTCACCATGCAGCTTCTGGAACTGGATATCCCCATGGTTCTGGCATTGAATATGATGGACGAGGTGAGAGGAAACGGTGGTACAATAGACATAAACGAGATGGAGGACATGCTGGGGATTCCGGTGGTTCCTATCTCAGCTGCCAAAAATGAAGGTATTGATGAACTTGTAAGGCACGCAATACATATCGCACAGTACCAGGAGAGACCGGGCAGAACTGACTTCTGCGACAAGGATGAGGATGGCGGCGCTGTGCACAGATGCCTGCACAGCATAATGCACCTTATTGAGGATCATGCGGCAGCCGCAGAGATACCGGTCAGATTCGCAGCCAGCAAACTGGTTGAGGGGGATGAGATAGTCATCGGAGCGCTTAAGCTGACGGCACACGAAAAAGAAATGCTGGAGCATATTATAAGCCAGATGGAAGACGAAAGAGGCCTTGACAGAGCGGCAGCCATGGCAGATATGCGCTTTGACTTTATTCAGAAACTTTGTGATGCTGCGGTTGTAAAACCAAGAGAAAGCAAGGAACACGAAAGAAGCCGCAAGATAGACAGCGTTCTTACAGGTAAATATACTGCCATACCTGCATTTGTTGCAATTATGGGCCTTGTCTTCTGGCTGACTTTTAACGTGATAGGGGCATGGCTGCAGGGCATGCTGGAAGCAGGAATAGACAACCTTACGAGACTGGTGGATGCATGGCTTATATATATGAATGTAAATCCTGTTCTTCATTCTCTTGTAATTGACGGGATTTTCAGCGGTGTAGGAAGCGTTCTCAGCTTTATACCGATTATCGTGACACTGTTCTTCTTCCTATCGCTGCTGGAAGACAGCGGTTATATGGCCAGAATTGCTTTTGTGATGGATAAGCTTTTGAGAAAAATAGGACTTTCCGGAAGAAGCATAGTGCCAATGCTTATAGGATTCGGATGCACGGTTCCGGGCGTCATGGCCAGCAGAACTCTTCCTTCTGCCAGAGACCGTAAGATGACCATAATGCTTACGCCGTTTATGAGCTGCACGGCTAAACTTCCTATATATGGATTTTTTACGGCGGCATTTTTCCCGGGAAAAGGCGGTATCATCATGGTAGGCCTCTACTTTACAGGAATCATTGTGGGCATTATCGTGGCTCTTATATCAAAAAACTTCATGTTCAAAGGCGAAGCAGTGCCTTTTGTTATGGAACTTCCAAACTACAGAATGCCGGGCATGAAGAATGTCGGCCATCTGCTTTGGGATAAAGCCAGAGATTTTCTTCAGCGGGCTTTTACCGTAATATTTATAGCATCAATAATAGTGTGGTTCCTGCAGACCTTTAATTTCAGGCTGGATATAGTCAGGGATTCTCAGACAAGTATGCTGGCGGTAATAGCCGGGGTCATCGCACCGCTGTTCACGCCGCTGGGATTTGGGGACTGGAGAATTTCCACAGCACTCATTGCAGGATTCATGGCAAAGGAAAGCGTAGTGTCAACTCTGTCAGTGCTATTGGGGTCAACAGGTTCCATAGTATCTGTGATAACTCCGCTGGGCGCAGTTTCGCTGCTGGTATTCTGCCTGCTTTATACACCATGCGTAGCTGCCGTTGCGTCGATAAAGAGAGAACTGGGAGTGAAATGGGCTATGATAATAGTAGCAGGCCAGTGTGTAATCGCATGGATATGTGCCTTCGCAGTAACCATAATAGGAAGCATTATGGGAATGTAGATACCATGGCCATAATAAAAAAATTACTTGATTGTAAAAAACGCCGGCAAAGCAGCCATACTGAACCGACCTCCAAAAGTCAGACCGGAAATCTGACGGTTGGGTGGTCGGTTTTTTATAGCCGTCAGAAGATACACAATGCGCCCGGGGAAATGCGGCAATGCGGATGCACATTATAATTCCGGAGCTGATAATGTATATTTCTTGCATAATGAATTTTATGGGTCATAAGGCAGGAAAAAAGGTGAAAATCTCCGCAAAAGACGTGCCGAGGTGTAGGAACTCT
>CAMCER010000135.1 GCA_945873875.1 uncultured Clostridia bacterium | reverse complement strand
AGGTAGAGGGGGCGGCCTGAGGTTTTGTCCAGCAGAGGCGTTATGGTTTTCATTTCATTTCTCCTGTATCTACATTATCTGATAAAAAACTCAAACAATTTTATTATTTACGGGTAATAATGGTTATTATCGCAAATTGTATATATAAAAATAATCAGATTTGCATATTTTTATAATTACATTTTTATTGTAACATATGTATCAGCAAATAAGATAGTTTATATAATTATTGCAGAGAAACCCTTTGCAGAGGAGAAAGAAATGGCAAAAAAACGGAACATGATACAGAACATCGCCCTCACTGCGATGATGATTTGTCTGATCCTTCTTATGACGATAATAATAAGGATACCTATCCCCGGGACTCATGGGTATATACATCTGGGCGATTCCATGATATTCCTTGCGGTCATAATACTTGGCTGGAAGTGGGGTGCGGCTGCTGCTGCCCTTGGATCTGCCCTTGCGGACTTCCTCGGTGGATTCGCCATCTATGTCCCGGTGACCATCGCAGCCAAAGGGATAATGGCCATGGTGGTTGGCATCTTCATCCAGCATGCTCTCAAAAAAGGCTTCAGCACTTCGAAGACCCGGGTTTTCGAGATCATCGGCATGGTGGTAGGAGGACTGATCATGGTGACATGTTATTATGCGGCAGAGACGGTCATATACGGCAGTTGGGTAGTGCCTCTTGCGGGAGTTTTCATGAACTGTCTGCAGTTCATAGCGGGAGCAGCCCTGGCATTCGTTCTGGCGGAACAGTTATATAAGACCCCTGTTAAAAGATTCTTCAGATACCGCATCCCCGACGCAGGGAAAATGGTTTCAGGCAGCGGGAATGCGAAAGTCGAAAGAGCGGCAGAAACAGCAACTGAAAAAGCATAGAGCCTGAAACAGCAGAATAAAAAAACAGCGGCCCTCCGGTGATTTCCGGAGGGCCGTTTTGTCTGCTGGTTACTTTTTTTCTGCAGCATGATCAATACTGTTCATGCGGGGGTCACCTTACTCTGATCTTGAAAGTTACCTTTTTAGTCAGGGCGTTGTAGTTGGCGTTTCCTGCTGCTTTCACCTTTACTTTTACTTTATAGAGGCCTTTCTTAAGACCTTTTTTGACAGTTACTTTGCCGGTAGTTTTATTGATGGTGATCTTTTTATTGCCGCTGAATTTCGCATAAGTAACTTTGCCTTTGTTGAGGCTGACGGTCAGGACTTTTGCACGCTTAAGCGTCTGCGCGCGTTTTTTGAGGATGTTGTATTTTACTGCAGCAGTTTTTCCAGTGACCTTAAGAGTGTTGGTGAGTTTTACCAGATCGCTGTATTTCAGGCTTCTGGTGGCTCTGGCTATGGTCACATTTTCATCTATCTCTTCTATATAGGTGTAAGCGGTGATTGTGACTCTGACTGCAGAGGCGTTTTTGAAATTGCAGAGTTTTTTCAGCTGCGCGAGCATGGTTCCGTACGCGAATTTAGGCTTCGACGCAGACTGTGCGGAACCGTTGCTGGATCCTGAAAGCTCGAACTCATAACCGCTGACCTCGTAATCGCTGCTGGTGTAAGCATTCCAGGTCGCTGTTTTCGTTGCTTTCGTGATTTTCAGCCCGGTGATAGCACCCACTGCAACGGGTGAATAGGGACAATCATATTCATACTGGATCTCTCCGTAAGCTATCGTAGTATTGTTCTTATCACAGGCCTCGACCTTTACTGTGTAGTAATTATCATCACTCTTTGCGACCTCGTTGTTCAGGATCTTGTGGTCGATGTAGGAATTCAGTTCGCTCCTGGTTATACTCGTCATAGAAGGATCGACGTAAAAGCCGTAGTCTTCGACGAATACATAATAAGCATCTGCATCACTGACCTGATCCCAGGATAAGGCTTCGCCGCTGATCACGGGATGGATATCGATGGGGCTTTCTGAATCTGCATGTGCCGGACCTGTGAAACAGGGAATCATGGCAAACACCAGCAGCACAGAAAGTATGATCGATGTTACTTCAGATCTTATCTTAGTCTTCATAAATAACCTCCTTTCAGAAAGGGATACAAGACGAAATAATTGTAAATCTATTATAACACATACAGTGTAAAAACAAAAGCGTGTTGAACTTGTGTTCGCGCCGTGATATAATACGAACATAAGTTCGAAAGGGGCCAGCTGCTCTGTAAATAAGGGAAAGCACCGATAAGATCAGGTGTGGGGTGAATGAGATGAAAGAGGTAATGGAAAAACTGAAGATACTGGCAGACAGCGCGAAATTCGATGTTTCGTGTTCATCCAGTGGAGTTTCCAGAAGGAATAACGGGAAGATAGGAAGCGCCGCGGATTTCGGGATCTGTCACACCTGGTCTGCAGACGGAAGATGTGTATCACTTCTGAAAGTCCTGTTCACTAATAAATGCGTATACGACTGCGAGTATTGTGTGAACCGCCGCAGCGCAGATGTGGAAAGGGCGGCATTCACACCTGAAGAACTTGCGAAACTGACCATAGAATTCTACAGGAGAAACTATATCGAAGGACTTTTCTTAAGTTCTGCCGTGGACATATCACCGGATCATACTGCAGAGAAGATATGGCACTGTCTTCATATGCTGAGAAAAGACTACGGCTTCGCAGGATACATCCATGCGAAACTCATACCGGGAACATCGGAAGAACTGATACATGCCATAGGTCTTGAAGCAGACAGAGTCAGCGTGAACATAGAGATGCCCTCATCAGAGAGCCTCTCCCTTCTGGCGCCGCAGAAGAAACCGAAGGAGATCTTTTCTCACATGCGGCAGATAACCAATACCCTCATTGAAAGAAAAGGACTGAAAGGCCCGGGGACCATGTTCAAAGGTCAGGATATCAACGATCCTTCCAACTATCTTGACCCGGCGGGAAGCCGCATCCCTCAGGGCGGACGGGTGGCAGAGGATCCTGAAAAGTATGAGTATCAGGTCGCCAGAACAGATGAGGTGAACAAGCCCGTCCCGAGAAAGAAAAGAAAGAAAGAAGCTTTCGCCCCGGCAGGGCAGACTACTCAGATGATAGTAGGTGCAGCCGGAGACAGCGACTATAAGATAGTGAAGACCAGCGAGGCTCTCTATCGTTCATTCAAGATGAAGAGAGTGTATTTCAGCGCCTATGTTCCGGCGGTGACATCACCTAAGCTGCCGGATCCTTTCACAGCACCGCCTCTTAAGCGGGAGCACAGGCTCTATCAGGCCGACTGGCTCCTGAGATTTTACGGATTCGGCGCAGAAGAGCTTTTCGACGATAAACACCCCGATCTTGATCTTGAAGTAGATCCCAAGATATCCTGGGCTCTTCGGAACATGCACATGTTCCCTGTGGAGATAAACAGGGCGCCGCTTGAAATGCTGCTGAGAGTGCCGGGGATAGGGACAGTTTCCGCCATGAGGATATTGAGACAGCGCCGTCTGGCATCCGTGTCATTTGACGACCTTAAGAAGATGGGCGTAGTGACTAAGCGTGCAAGATTCTTCATAACATGCAGAGGAAAGTATCACGGCGAAAGGATATTCACAGCGGAATTTGTCAGAGGGATTATAACAGAAGCTGAGCAGGGCGTGCAGATGTCACTGTTCGATAAGTCAAAAGCTCCGCAGATCACCGGCACCGGTGCGGCAGGACGGAATGCAGGCGCGGCAGCTCTTAAAGGAAAGGGGGAGGCTCATGCTGGATTACCTTTATGACGGAACTTTTGAGGGCTTCCTTACATGTGTGTACCACCACTACTATACTGACAAAGCCTCTGGGATTTTTCCCGCTGAAGAATATCAGAGAAATCTCATGAACACCTGCTTTGAAGTGGAAACTGATCAGGAGAAGGCCGGGCGGGTCTATGCCGCCATCGGGGAGAAAATATCGAAATACGACCTGAGACGGGTTTATAAAGCCTTCAGATCAGATGTTGATGAAAAAGAGATGAAGATACTGAACTACCTGGTCCTGGGATTCAGAGTCGGCAGCAGAGTGAGCCGCATGCAT
>CAMCER010000134.1 GCA_945873875.1 uncultured Clostridia bacterium | reverse complement strand
GTATATCCGGGATCAGAGATATACGGCGGCCTTGCTAATACCTGGGACTACGGTCCTCTCGGAGTGGAATTCAAGAACAATGTCAAGAAGGCATGGTGGAAAAAGTTCGTACAGGAATCAAAGTATAACGTAGGACTTGACGCAGCCATTCTGATGAATCCCCAGACATGGGTGGCATCAGGTCACGTAGGCGGATTCGCAGATCCTCTTATCGACTGCAAGGCCTGCAAGGCAAGGTTCCGTGCGGATAAACTCATCGAGGATTTCCTGAAGGAACAGGGCAGGGAAGAAGTCGTTGACGGATGGTCAAACGAGAAACTTGAAAGTTTCATCAGGGATAACGGCATCAAGTGCCCTGAATGCGGAAAGACCGAGTTTACAGACATCCGCCAGTTCAACCTCATGTTCAAGACATTCCAGGGAGTAACTGAAGACTCAAAGTCTGAGCTTTTCTTAAGACCGGAAACAGCTCAGGGAATATTCGTGAATTTCAAGAATGTCCAGAGGACTTCCAGAAAGAAGATACCTTTCGGCATAGCGCAGATAGGTAAATCCTTCAGGAACGAGATCACACCGGGCAACTTCACATTCAGGACCAGAGAATTCGAGCAGATGGAGCTGGAATTCTTCTGCGAGCCGGGCACAGATCTTGAGTGGTTCAGCTACTGGAAGGATTACTGCGTGAACTTCCTGAAGTCACTGGGCATGAAAGAAGATCATATAAAACTGAGAGACCATTCTCAGGAAGAGCTTTCTCATTACAGTAACGCGACTACAGACATAGAGTATCTGTTCCCGTTCGGATGGGGCGAACTGTGGGGCATAGCGGACAGGACAGATTTCGACCTGAAGCAGCACATCGAGCATTCCGGACAGGAAATGAACTATGTGGATTCAGAGACAGGCAATAAATACGTTCCGTACTGCATCGAGCCGTCCCTTGGTGCAGACCGTGTGGCACTGGCATTCCTCATCGACGCTTATGATGAAGAGACCGTCACTGATGCAAAGGGAAAAGAAGACACCAGAACTGTCTTAAGGCTCCATCCAGCTCTGGCGCCGTATAAAGCCGCAGTGCTTCCTCTTGCCAAGAAACTCGCGCCTGTTGCAGAACCTATACATGAAAAACTCAGTAAATACTTTGCTGTTGATTATGACACTGCAGGCTCCATCGGAAAACGTTACAGACGTGAAGATGAGATCGGTACTCCGTTCAGCATCTGCGTTGACTTTGACACAGAAGAAGACGGATGTGTCACTATACGCGACAGAGACACTATGGAGCAGATTAGAGTGCCAGTAGATGAAGTAAGATCATACATAGAGGAAAGGCTCGAGTTCTAGAGCCTTTCCCTTTTCCGGAAAAAAATCATGAGTAAGTTTGTCTATTCATTCAGCGAGGGCTCCAGAGAGATGACTGATCTTCTTGGAGGCAAAGGAGCTAACCTGGCTGATATGACCAATATCGGGCTTCCCGTGCCCTTCGGATTCACTCTGACCACGGAAGCCTGCAACAGATTCTATGACGAAGGCTGCCAGCTGGCCGACGATATCAGAGAAGAGATAACTGAAAAACTGGAAGACCTTGAGAGCGTTGAAGAAAAAAGGTTCGGGGACCCGGACGCACCGCTCCTTCTTTCAGTGCGTTCAGGTGCTCCGGTGCCTATGCCGGGCATGCTGGACACTATACTGAATCTGGGCATAAATGACGAGATAACAGAGGCCATGGCAAGAAACTCCGGAGATGAAAGATTCGCTTACGAGACTTACAGCAGATTCATACAGCAGTACGGCACTGTAGTTTTAGATATGCCAAAAAGCAGGTTCGACCTGGTGCTTGCTGCCAAGAGATTCAATGAAGGCCTTGATGATGATCAGGAGCTTTCTGCTGAGCATCTGAAGACCCTGACAGATTCATACAAGAGACTGGTGAAGAAACTGACAGGCGAGGACTTTCCTCAGGATCCGAAGACCCAGCTGATGGAGGCTGTTTCAGCCATATTCAGATCCTGGAAAAGGGAGCGTGCGGTCCTCTACAGAAAGCTCAATGACATACCTGATTCCATGGGAACTGCCGTAAACGTGCAGGCCATGGTCTTCGGCAATATGGGGAAAGACAGCTGCACAGGAGTAGCTTTCACCAGAAACCCGTCAACAGGGGAAAATGAGATATTCGGAGAGATACTCCTGAATGCACAGGGCGAAGACGTAGTGGCAGGACACAGCACGCCGCAGGAGATATCGGCCATGGAAATGGTGTTTCCTGAATGCTACGAGAAATTCGTCAAAATAGCACGCCTTTTAGAAAAACAGGACCGCGACATGCAGGATGTGGAGTTCACGGTAGAGCAGAACAGGCTGTATATACTCCAGGCAAGACGCGGCGAGAGAACGGCACAGGCCGCTGTACAGATCGCGGTGGATATGGTGGAAGAGGGCCTTATCGATAAGGAAGAGGCCGTCCTCAGACAGGATACGTCCCAGATGGGTCAGCTGCTGCACCCGGGATTCGACAGGGAAAAGTATGAGCAGGCAGAAGTGCTGGCTTCAGGGCTTCCGGCATCACCGGGAGCGGCTTCAGGAAGGATATATTTCACTGCCGCTGAGGCTGCGGCTGCTGCCAAGGAAGGCTATCAGGTGCTTCTTCTCAGAGAAGAGACATCCCCGGAAGACCTTGCCGGTATGGTAGCGGCTGAAGGCATACTTACAGCAAAGGGCGGGACCACGTCCCATGCGGCCATGGTGGCCAGAGGTATTGGAAAATGCTGCATTGCAGGATGCCTGAGCCTTGACATCGATGAAGAAGAACATATCGCGCAGATAGAAGGAGAAGTCTTTGAAGAGGGAGATTTCCTTTCCCTTGACGGCTCTACAGGTAAGATACTGCGCGGAAAGATAGATACTGTTACTACAGAACTTTCAGAAAGCTTCAGGACCATAATGGACTGGGCTGATGATTTCAGGAAAATAAAGATAAGAGCCAATGCGGACAACCCGCCTGAAGCAAGGCGCGCTATTTCCTTTGGCGCAGAAGGGATCGGCCTCTGCAGGACAGAGCACATGTTCTTCCGCGAGGAGAGGATACCGGCAGTCAGAAGGATGATACTGGCAGCAACAGACGGGGAGCGAAGAAGAGCACTGGCTGATCTGATGCCCTTCCAGAAGGCTGATTTCAAAAGACTTTATGAGACCATGGAGGAAAGGCCGGTGACTATAAGGCTGCTGGATCCGCCGCTTCATGAGTTTCTTCCTTTGTCTAAAGAAGAGATAGAAGAGCTTGCTGACCAGTACGGCATGGAATACGAAGAACTGAAGGACAAAGTCGATAACATAAAAGAAGTCAATCCTATGCTGGGAAGGCGCGGATGCCGCCTTGCCATAACGCACCCTGAGATCATAGAGATGCAGGTCAGAGCCATAATGACAGCGGCCATCGAAGTAAAGAGGGAAAAGAAGTTCGATATCATCCCTGAGATCATGATACCGCTGGTGAGCAATGATAAAGAGCTCCATGTGGTGAGGAAGTACGTCAATGACACAGCTTCCCAGGTCATGGCCGAGGAAGATATGGAGATAGAATACAAGGTGGGCACCATGATCGAAGTGCCCAGAGCCTGCCTTACTGCAGACAGGATCGCGAAGGAAGCAGAGTTCTTTTCCTTTGGCACCAACGACCTTACACAGATGACTTTCGGTTTCTCTAGAGACGACACCGGCGGGCTGATACACGAGTACCAGCGTCGCGGGATCCTTTCGGCAGACCCGTTCCAGAGCCTTGATATGGACGGAGTGGGCCAGCTCATAGAGACAGCTGCTAAAAAGGGACGCCACACCAGGGCGAACATAAGGCTCGGCATGTGCGGCGAGCAGGCAGGCGAGCCTGCAACTATTGAATTCTGTCATGAAGTGGGCATGGATTATGTATCATGCTCCCCGTTCAGGATACCTGTAGCCAGGATCGCGGCAGCCCAGGCGGCCATAAAAGGAAACTGACAGCAGCGCTGTATCTTGCGCACTGTGTAAAAGTGTGATACC
>CAMCER010000133.1 GCA_945873875.1 uncultured Clostridia bacterium | reverse complement strand
AGGTCAGCTGGCCGCCGGAGTCGCCCATGAGATCAGGAACCCTCTGGGCATCATAAGAAACTACGTCTACCTGCTGAAAAGCGGCGCTGCAGACGAAGAGACACAACTGGCCGCAGTTGAGAACATGGAGGCCGCAGTTGAAAAGTCATCGAGGATAATAAAGGACCTTCTGAATTTTTCCAGAGGAACAGGCAATGAAAAAGAGACCATCCTTCTGAAAAACAGGATACTGTCCATCCTTTCCTTCCATAAAGGAAGATTCAAAAAAGAAAATGTCTCTGTAAACGTGAACTGCGACCCGGATCTGAAGATAACAGTGCTTGCAGATTCCCTTGAGATGGTGCTGGTGAATCTCATATCCAACGCAGCCGATGCCATTGAGGGAAAAGGCCTTATCAACGTGATTTGCACATGGACGGGACGTGATGTTATTATCAAAGTAGAAGATAACGGCGCCGGGATCCCAGAAGACATCCTGAAAGACATTTTTAATCCATTCTTCACCACCAAGCTGCATCAGGGCGGAAGCGGTCTCGGCCTTTATATAGTCTATAACGAAGTCCAGAAAATGGGCGGGACCATAACAGCAGAAAGCACAGAAGGAGAAGGCACGACCTTTACAGTGACGATACCCGATGGGCAGCAGGACCGGGCGCATTGATGCGGCTGGCGAAAGGAGAACTATCTTATGCAAGACGATAAACTGGAGATCCTGGTAGTTGATGATGAAAAGGCCTATTGTGATGTCATAAAAACACTTCTGCACGTCAAAGGACATGCGGCAGAAGGCTGCTACAGAGCGACCGATGCCCTGGCGAAGCTGAAAGAAAAAAACGGAGGCTACGATCTTCTCATAGCGGATCTTCTCATGCCCGAAATGGACGGGGAGGAGCTGCTGGAGAAAGTAAAAGAAGAGTATCCCGACCTTGAGGTCATCATGCTCACTGCCTGCAGCTCTGTAGAGCGGGCTGTGGCCTGCATGCGAAAAGGGGCGTATAACTACGTGACCAAAGGCGACAATCCGGAAGAACTTCTGTCTGAAGTGGATGAGATAAGGAAGGCAAAACTCAGCGCCGACGCCGATTCAGGTGAAACAGCAGAGGGACTGAACGGATATATGCTGGAAACACGAAACCCTGCCTTCAGAGATGCCCTTGATATAGCAAGAAAAGCCGGCGAAAAAGACGTTAATATCCTCATCACCGGAGAATCCGGCACAGGAAAAGAAGTATTCGCGAAATACATACACAGCTGCAGCGGCAGAAAAGACGCTGATTTTGTCGACCTCAACTGCCACACCCTTTCGGCTTCACTGCTGGAATCAGAGCTGTTCGGCCATGAAAAAGGCGCCTTCACCGGCGCGGACAAGACCAGACAGGGGCTGTTTGAGGCAGCAGACGGCGGGACACTGTTTCTGGATGAGATAGGAGACGTGCCGCTGGAATTCCAGGCCAAGCTCCTGAAGGCCATTGAAGAAAAAACCATCTACAGACTGGGCAGCACCACGCCGGTAGCTGTGGATTTCCGCCTTATAACTGCTACCAATACGGATCTTGAGGAAGCCATGAAACAGGGCACTTTCCGGGAAGATCTGTTCTACAGACTCAGCACAGTCATCATAAAGATCCCGCCTCTTCGCGAGCGACGGGAAGACATACTTCTGCTGGTGCCGTATTTCCTGAAAAAGGCCCAGCAGGAAACTCAGAAAACAGTAAAAAGGATCCCGACCAAGGTCAAGGATTTCCTTCTCAACTACGATTACCCCGGGAACGTGCGTGAAATGAAAAACATCATCGACCGTATGGTGATACTTTCCGAAGGAGGAGTCGTCCAGGATCACTACCTGCCCGGAAGCGGCAGCCTGCCCGAATACGAAAACGGCGGATATGAATCCCCCGTTTTTAATGAAGCCGCTGACAGCTCCGGTCATATATCATATTTTGAAGATGAAAGGTCCCTGCGTGATTTCAGAAAGCAGATGGAGAAAGACTATATCTCCTACCTGCTGAAGACATATCCTGACGACATGGAAAAAGTCGCTCAGGTCCTGAGCATCTCACGCCGGCAGCTCTTCAACAAGCTGGTGGAATTCGGCCTTAAGGACCCTCAGTGATAAGTCAGATCACTTTGATCTTTTCAAGATAACTGTGACAGTCGGTATAGACCGCAGCAAGGAGCTTGTCCAGATAAGGACCCAGTTTCTTTACGTAATCTTCTTCCGTCAGATGCTGGAGAAGATCTCCGTAAAAAGCATCACAGATTATACCGGAGCTTTCCTGGAAGTTCATCTTGCTGGTCATCCCCAGGAAGGCCTCTTTTGCTATGGTCTCTTCATCTTCCCTGGAAAGGACCTGCCTGTATTCTTCTGCCAGCCTTTCTTTCAGGCCTGCCTCCACTTCATTTATGTCCGGCCTGGGACTCAGCTGCGAATAGAGAGCCAGGACCGATATCATGCTGAAATCTGCGATCAGGTCCTTCAGCCTGTCTGTGTCCGGTTTTTCCGGAAGGTCAAAAGCTTCTTCAAATCCCTGTTTCTCATAATTTTCTGCCGCATACTCGGAAAGCCTGCCTATGAAAGCCGCGATGTCGTCCAGCCTGTCTGAGGCTTTTTCCCTCATGTCCATAGGGTTCATGTACTTTTTCAGAGTGTCTAATATCATCTTTTCTCACTCTCCTTCATCTTCTGCAGGCTTTGTCAGTCTGTAGATGGCGTCTGCATAGATCTTCGTCATCATGACGAAGTTTTCGATATCTATATATTCATTTTTCTGGTGCATGGTGTCCGGCTCTCCCGGGAACATGCCGCCGAAAGCCACGCAGTCTCTGAACATGCGGGCATATGTCCCGCCGCCGCTTACTACCGGCTCGCTTCCTTCATCTCCCGTATGGCTGCGGTAAATGTCCATCAGCGTGACGATGAACGGATCGTCCGCCGGTATGAAGATCGGCGCCTCGTCTTTTCCTTTCACGATACCCAGTTCATATTCATCAAGCGCCGGCATTATGGACTCATATACTTCCTCTGCCGAAAATGTAACAGGATAACGGATATTCACAGCAAGACTGACTGCTTTTCTGTCAAGTTCGATGGTCCCGGCATTGAGGATCAGTCTTCCTGAAGGCTCGTCTTCGAAGTCCGCACCTAAAGCTTTTCCGTCCAGCTCATATCCGATGTGTCTGTTATAGAATTCTATGAAATCTGTCACGTCGTCACTGACGAAATTCAGCCTGCCTAAAAACTCCATCATGATGGAAATGGCATTGAGGCCGTCTTCAGGCGAGGATCCGTGAGCCGATACGCCTTTCACTGTGATCTCCAGACTCTTGCCTATTCCCTTGCAGTGGATGGCCGCTCTGCCGTCGGCAAACTCATCAGCACTTTCTTTTTTCTCGTCTCTGAATGCAGCCACAGCAGCCTTTATCATCTCATAGCTCTGAGAATCGGTATCGAACAGAACTGCCCGCGCGCTGTCCGGCACCATGTTGGGGGCCTGCCCGCCTTTGAGGCTTCTGAGTTCCAGGCCTTTGTCCTTTGGCGCTTTGAGTTTTTTCGCAATATCAAATATGATTATTCCCATCTCACCGTGGATGGCCGGGAATTCGCTGTCCGGTGTAAAGCCGAAATCAGGAGCCTTTACTTTGCTGAGATAATAGCTCATGCCTTCCCAGTTAGTCTCCTCGTCCAGGCCCAGTATGAGACGGACTTTCTTAGCCGGATACGCTTCCGCTTCCTTAAGAGCCTTCATGGCATAGAAAGCCGCGACCACGGGGCCTTTGTCATCGATGGCTCCGCGGCCATAGAGTTTTCCGTCTTCGATCTCCCCGCCGAAGGGCTCATGATCCCAGTCGTTTCCCTCCGGGACCACGTCAAGATGGCCTACGATGCCCATGCACTGATCGGATATTCCGACTACATCACCGTCTTCATCGAAGATCTGTCCTCCGAACTCGATGTGTCCGCCGTAATTATCCGTGTTGCAGACTTCGAAATCTTCATCTTCTGCTTTTTTCAGCATATAGGAAAATGCCTTATGGACGTTTTCTCC
>CAMCER010000132.1 GCA_945873875.1 uncultured Clostridia bacterium | reverse complement strand
GACTATACCTACGGCGCTCATGGGCTTTTTCTTAAACGACATATTCGGAACAATGTATTCATCCGTTATCGTTATAGGGATAAGTCTGGTGATAACAGGTACTATCCTGTTCATAGCAGAAAGAGTGGGAAGCGATAGAAAAACTGTAACTGAAATGAGTTTTCTCAACGCGCTATTCATCGGGATAATGCAGGGCGTGGCCATAACCCCCGGCATATCAAGATCAGGATCCACCCTTTTCGGAGGACTGATCTCAGGACTCAACAGAGAGTTCGCTGTGAAATTCGCGTTCCTCATATCCATACCTTCCATACTGGGGTCTGTGATACTCGAGCTTCCTGAGGCTGTTCATGCAGGGGTACCAGCCGGCACAGCAGGACCTATGATAGTCGGGATAATCGTAGCAGCTGTTTCCGGACTGGTGGCGATAAAAACCATGATACGTATCGTATCAAAGAAGAAGCTGTCATACTTTTCATATTATACGTGGATAATAGGGGCCGCGGTCATAATATACGCGATAGCTTCCTGATAGACGATTGGGAGTTGAAGAGAGAAAATGGCAAATACCAAGGGTAAAAAAAGCGGAGGAGAAAGACTGGACTCAAATCCAGAGGCCATGTCAAAAGAAAAGTCTGAAGAACTGCGCATCAGGGGACTTCGCATAAGAGATAATGTCTTTGCAGTTCTTTTCATAGTGCTGGGCGTCTTTTTAGTCCTGGCATTCCAGACATCACTGACCGGATCCCTGGGCAGCGGCCTGGGGAGGTTTTTCAACGGGTGTTTCGGCATGGCGGCATTCATACTGCCTTACTATCTTATAGTGTTCGGGATACTCATATTCGTGCGGGGGACTATCCATGTCAGCTTAAAGACAGTGATACTGTCTGCTGTGGTGTTCCTTATGATAGCGATAATAAACTCCGGAAGATTCATTGATGTAAAGGATTTCGAATATTACTTCGGATTCGGCGCTTTCGGAAAATACTACAGTTCAGGAGTGAAACTGGAAAGCGGCGGCCTTTTCGGCATGTATTTCGGCTCGTTTCTTGCGAAGCTTCTTAAGATAAGCGGCATGTATATATTCTCGGCAGCAGTCATCGCGGTGTGTCTGCTTCTGGTCATTAACACGCCTATATCGAGATTCTTTGAGCGTCATGCAGAAAAGAGAAGGTTCCGCAAGGAAGAAGAGGCTGAAAAGAAACTTGAAAGAGACCTTGAACTGGCCCTTGAGATGGGAACAGGGGAAGGACAGAATCTCGGAAAGAAATCAAGAAAGGCAGCCCTTAAAGAGCAGAAGAAG
This sequence comes from uncultured Clostridia bacterium, assembly GCA_945873875.1. The sequence continues at coordinate 2,754 of CAMCER010000132.1, read as the reverse complement.
CTTGCTAAGAAAGCAGCCGCTGCAGAAAAGGACAAATACGCTACAGGCCATGTGGATCAGGGCAGGATCGCTGAAGCTGCAGAAGCAGCCAGAAAGCCTGCAGAAGACAAAAGAAGGATAAGCTCATATGCTGACAGAGAAGATGCGGAAGCCGGCAGTGGTGCGGCTGATCTTTATACAGATGATCCACGCGGCATAACTGACAATCAGAAACAGATCCTTGATTATATGAATGATGATGAGCTGTTCGGAAAGAGCGGCCATAATGGAACAGGCCTTCAGGATGAAGCTGCCGAAACATCAGGTCCTTCTGCAGAGAAGGAAGCAGTCAAAGCAGCAGCGGCAGCTGCGCCTGCAGCAGGAGCACTGGCAGCATCTGCGGCCATGAACAGGAAAAACAAGGGAAAAGAGACTCTTGATGAAAAAGAGTTCAATGCTCCCAGGACCAGACGGGGATATAGATTCCCGCCAATAGACCTTCTGAAAAAAGGCGATATGAACGGCAGCAGGACCAGCAGGGCCGAGCTTCGCGAAAGGGCGGACAAGCTGGAGCAGACACTCAGGAACTTCAGAGTGGATGCCCGTGTAGTGGACGTAGTCGAAGGGCCGGCGGTCACCAGGTACGAGATACAGCCTGAAGTAGGCGTGAAAGTAAGCAGCATAAAGAATCTTGCTGATGACATAGCCCTCAACATGGAAGCCAAGAGCATCAGGATCGAGGCTCCCATACCCGGGAAGAAAGCAGTGGGCATCGAGATAGAAAATGACAGCAGCAGCACTGTGACCCTGAGAGATATCATAGCCTCGAAAGAATTCAAAGAAGCCAAGTCAAAGATATCATTCGCGCTTGGACGTGACATATCGGGAAGATCCATAGTCCCGGATCTCAAGGGCATGCCGCATATGCTGGTTGCAGGAGCTACTGGCTCCGGAAAGAGCGTCTGCGTAAACAGCATCATAATCAGCATGCTGTATAAAGCAAGGCCGGAAGAAGTCAAGTTCATACTGGTAGACCCTAAGGTAGTAGAGCTTACCAACTATAACGGCATACCTCATCTTCTGATCCCGGTAGTGACAGAGCCTGCCAAGGCGGCAGCCGCACTTAACTGGGCATGCGCGGAGATGGACGAGCGTTATAAAAAATTCGCTTCAGAAGGCGTCAGAGATCTGGCTGCCTATAACAAGTCAGTAAAGGCCAGGGGCGAGAACGATCTGTTCATGCCGCAGATAGTCATCATAATAGATGAGCTGGCAGACCTGATGATGGAAGCCCCGTCACAGGTAGAAGAATCCATATGCCGTCTTGCTCAGAAGGCAAGAGCTGCGGGCATGCATCTTCTGGTAGCAACACAGAGACCGTCAGTAGACGTAGTGACAGGTCTGATAAAATCAAATATTCCTTCAAGGATAGCTCTTACCGTCGCATCTCAGGTGGATTCCAGGACCATACTGGATATGTCAGGTGCGGAGAAACTGGTAGGAAAGGGCGACATGCTCTTCAGTCCGGTAGGCGCCAGCAAACCGCGCCGTGTACAGGGGACCTTCGTATCCGATGAGGAAGTGAACAGTGTCATTGATTTTGTCAAATCACAGGTGGATGAGCATCAGTATGCTGAAGATGTCCTCGATACCATAGAAAACACAGGTAAACCGGGAGCAGTCCAGGAAGACGAGGACGAGCTCCTTCCTGATGCCGTAGAGACAGTAGTCAATGCCGGACAGGCATCAGTCTCTATGCTTCAGAGAAGATTCAGGATAGGATATAACCGTGCTGCCAGGATCATGGAGATGCTGGAGGCCAGAGGCATAGTAGGCCCTTCAGAAGGAGCAAAACCCAGACAGGTGCTCATGACTGAAGAAGAATACTATGCTGCAGACACTGAAGATACGCAGGATCAGGAAGAGCCTGAAGAGGCAGGTTATGGTGAAGAAGGCCATGAAGAAGAGGCTCATGCTGAAACAGAACCTGATCAGGATGAAGAGATACAGGAATACGAATCCGTGCCTTTCGAAGAGGACGGAGGCCGCGGAGAGGACTACTAGATGAAGATATACATAGACACACTTGGATGTCCTAAAAATTTCAACGACTCAGAGACTGCGGCTGCCATTCTTGAAAAGGCAGGACACCAGATCATCGAAAGACCTGAAGATGCAGATGCTGTGATGATCAATACCTGCGGGTTCATCGAAGATGCCAAGGTAGAGTCCATTGACAGGATATTTGACTTCATCAGAGAAAAACGCGATGATATGATACTCATCGTGTCCGGATGTCTTGCGCAGCGATATGCTGACTCCCTCTTCGAAGAGATGCCGGAAGTGGACATATTCACCGGTGTCAATGAATACGCGAACCTGCCGGATATGATCGAAAAGTTCAGAAAAAGCGGCAGGCAGTGGGAAAACAGACCCTACGACAGAGATCTGGACAAACTTATAAGCGAAGAGAGAAAACTGTCAGGTCCTGCGTGGACATCATACCTTAAAATAGCAGAAGGATGCGACAATGCATGCGCATACTGCGTCATCCCGAAGATCAGGGGCCCTTACAGGAGCCGCAGCATGGAAAGCATACTGAAAGAAGCTGAGACTCTGGCAGAAGGCGGCTGCAGGGAGCTTATACTAATAGCCCAGGATACCACCGCATACGGAAAAGATCTTTACGGGGAATACAAGCTGGCGGAGCTTCTGGGGAAACTCTGCAGGACCAGCGGCATAGAGTGGATAAGGCTCCTTTACTGCTATGAAGAG
>CAMCER010000131.1 GCA_945873875.1 uncultured Clostridia bacterium | reverse complement strand
GTGTTGATACCGACGTTCAGAGTTTGTATGATGACAAACTCAGAGTATGCGTACCAGTATCAGCCCTCAGGAAGTGAAAGGAGTAAAAAGTTGAAAACCAGAAAAACAGTAAGGATCACTGCACTTATCATGATAATGCTTATGATTTTTTCAGTCTTCATGACAGGATGCGGAAACAAGGCAGAAGAAGAAAGCAAGGAAAGCAGTACTGCTTCTCAGGAGCAGAACAAAGAAGAGACCGCTGAGACTAAAACCGTTACATTCAAAGATGACTGCGGAAGGGAAGTAAAAGTCCCCGAGAAGATAGAAACAGTTATCGCATCCGGTCCTCTGGCGCAGATGTTCCTGCTGGCTGTAGCTCCGGATACACTTATCGCCACCAACAGCCAGTGGAGCAATGAGACTAAGAAATACATAGATGATAAATATCTTAAACTGCCGGAAGTAGGAAGCTTCTTCGGCAACCACGATCTCAACTATGAAGAGATAGCTAAACTAAACCCTCAGATAATAATCGACGTCGGAGAAGACAAGCCGTCAATGAAATCAGACCTTCAGGATATTACTGACAAGACGAATATCCCGGCTGTTCACATAAGTGCAAACTTCGACAATACAGATAAGGCTTTCAGCAAACTGGGAAAACTCCTCGGCCGAGAGGACAAAGGAAATAAACTGGCAGCTTTCTGTAAAGATGCTTTTGACTCAGCCGAAGCCGTTATCAAAAAAACAGACAAAAAGAAACAAGTAATGTACTGCACCCAGGAAGACGGCTTGAATGTCCTTGCTAAAGATTCATATCACTCACAGATCATCGACATGCTGGCAGATAATGTAGCAGTCCTGGAGGATCCGTCAAGCCAGGGAACAGGCAACGAAGTCAATATAGAACAGATGATCAACTGGGATCCTGAGATAATCATTTTCGAGCCTAACAGCTATTATGATTTTGTCAGTGACGATCCTGCATGGAAGACTCTGAGGGCTGTAAAAAACAACAAATACTACGAAGTCCCCATGGGACCGTATAACTGGATGGGATTCCCGCCTTCATGCAACCGCGTTCTGGGCCTTTTATGGACGGCACAGCTTCTTTATCCTGATAAAACAGATTTCGACCTTAAAGAAGAAGTACAGGAATACTATAAGCTGTTCTACCAGTACGACCTTTCAGACAGCGAATATGAAAAACTTGTAAAAAAATCGATCCTTAAATAAACTATTGATATGAGCCGGGCAGATGGCAATGTCCATCTGCCTGCAGGTATAAAGAAAGGCACAGGTATGTCAGGTATAGACTGGAACAGACTCTGGAAGGACCAGTATGTAGACATCGAAAGAGGAGAGAACCTGGAGTTCTGGAACAATTTCGCGCCCCGCTTCCGAAAAGAGCCAAAAGCAGGGGAGAAAGACGAATATATAGAACAGTTCTATGAATTCTCAGAGTTCAGGCCCGGCGAGACCATCTTTGATATGGGCTGCGCTTCGGGCTCTCTTGCCATACCTTACGCAGAGAGAGGCCACGAGATATATGCCGCCGACTTCAGCCCGGAAATGCTTAAATATCTCATGATAGGCGCTGAAGAACACGGTGTAGCAGATAAAATACATCCCATACAGCTGAACTGGAATGAAGACTGGAGCAAGAGAGACCTTCCGGTATGTGATGTGGCTATTTCATCAAGATCATTCATAGTATATGATCTTACTGAAGGGATAAAAAAACTTGAATCGGTGGCCAGAAGGAGAGTCTGCATAGGCGCATGGGACACTCCACGACCCAATTACGACCGCATACTTGCACGTGAGGTAGGATATGAACGGCCGGGTTACGGATGTTATGTCTACGTAATGAACGAGCTTATGGACAGGGACCTTCTGCCAGATCTCAGATTCATAAAAAGCAGATTCAGATGTACCAGTTTCCCGAATAAGGATGCCGCAGTCCTTGCATTTGAAAATTCAATGAACTACGGTAAAGAAGGCGGACTGACAGAAGAGCAGCACGATAAAATGCTGAAATACTGTGATGAACATCTCATGAGCTTTGAAAAAAACGGAGAAAAAATGTGGAAGCTGGATCACGAGGAGATTTCCACGGTGGCACACATAAGCTGGAACAAGGAACTTTTCAGTGACTTATGAAAATATTGAATGAACTCGAAAAAAACAGGGTTTCTCAGAAACTGTCTGTCAGAATACTGAATGAAAAAGGGGACACCTCCCGGCAGTCGATCGCTGCCATGGAAGAAGCCCTTGTTTCTATATATATCGATGATGCGCATATATATGATCTTCCCTGTTCTCCGGAAGACATCCCCGAACTTGTGATAGGCTGGGTCGTAACTGAGGCTGATATTTCTTACGATATGATCGAAAGCCTTGTTTTAAGGCCGGATGAGGATATTTCCGATCTGATATATGCTCAAATCACTACAGCTTCAGAGAATCAAAAGGATGACGATGCGGTCATAAAACATAACGAAGAAAACGCCAGTAAGGGGGACGGGACTTTCAATGATCTTTTCTCTTCAATGGATATGACCGTTACAGAGAACTGGCAGTGGCTATACAGACTCCAGGAACGTTTCATGCAGGAAAGGCCCTTAAGAAAGATAACTAAAGCTGCACACAGCTGTATGCTGGTCAGGCTCGAAACAGAAAGCGGCATATACAGAGATTTTGAGCTTCTTTATCAGAGCGAGGATGCAGGCCGCCACAGTGCCATGGACAAAGCCATAGGGCGGGGCATCATATCGGGCACTGATATGAGAAGCTGCATTCTTTTCACAAGCGGCAGGATAAGCACTGCAATGGTCAGAAAAGCTGTCAGATCAGGCGCAGCAGCGCTGGTCACCGCCAAGCCTCTGGTTACTACCGGTGCTGTGGATACTGCCAGGAAAAACGGTCTTCTTCTTGCCGGAATCGACGAAGAGACCTGTGAAATCCATATTTTTTCATGACATCTTCAAAAAAAATATGACATCTCTGCATATCGTGATAAAATAGAGTGTATTTTTTTCCACTCAAAAAAAGAGGTGTTCATATGAAAAAGCAACCAATATCAGCAAAGTCAAAGTCAGCACGAAGATCAAATAATAATAATAAATGAAAGATACTAAATTCATCTTTCTCGGCGATGCCGAGCCTGACAATTTTAAAAAACCCGCAGGTTATGAGCAGTGGAAATCACTGCTCATAACTGCATGGGAAGAAACATATGCATCTGATAAAGAAAACAGCCTTATAGTCCTTGCAGGCGATCTGGTCCGCCGGAGCAGAAAAGGGGAAAGCTGGAAAGATTTCTTCGAGGCAGCAGATCCCTTTATAGAAAAATCGGCCGTTATCGCCGCTATAGGCAACCACGACTGCAGGGACGGAATAGATTACCTTTATCGCCTGAAAACGCCTGAAAACGGGCCTGAGGGATTTGAGAGACGTTTCTATTCCTGTGACTTCGGATGCTGCCATTTCACAGTACTTGATACCAACAGTCTTTGGTACAGGCCGGAATATGACAATATGAAGAAATACAGCAGAAAATTCAGTATTGATCTTCCGCCTTACGAACCTGTCATCGCGCCTGTGCCGCTCATAAGCGAATGGATGGAAAAGGACTTTGAAAAAAACACCGGGAAAGTCATCTTCGTTCTAATGCACCATCCGGTGTTTTCTGCAGGTACATCAGAAGGGGATAATGAAAGAGCAGCATTCCTGCAGGAAAAATTCCTTCCTGTAATGAAAAAGTACGGCGTATCAATGATCCTCTGCGGGCACCAGCATCTTTACTGCAGAACAGACATAAAAAAAACCGGGATCATCCAGCTCATGGGTGTTTCCGGCAATAAACTCTTCGATGCCTGGGACAGATCATCCATGGAATTTGTCCATGAATTCACGTCAGTTGCATCGATCTTTAGCGTATCAGAAAAACAGATCTGCATAAAGACCATCGATGCTGAAAAAAACGTCATAGATAATAAAATAATTATGTTAACTTAGTACATGATTATGGCTCTTACAGGACAAACGGGAGCACAGTAGCCGCAGGTCAGGCATAT
>CAMCER010000130.1 GCA_945873875.1 uncultured Clostridia bacterium | reverse complement strand
GACCTGGTGTGTAGTAATTATATGAAGAAACCTCCTCTGCCTTGTCAAGATCGACAAGTTCATCAGCCTGCTCTTCTGTATAACCAAGCTCTTCAAGTCCGCCTGCGTCATCACTGCAGCCATGTATGAAGAGAGTGATCAGCCCTATGAGAAGAACGACAGAAATAATCAGAAATGGAATGAATCTCTTTTTTTTGATCCTTACGCTCATCAGGTCTCCTTCTGAAGAGAAGATCGGTCCTTTATGCATGAAAATAAGATGATCCCCTGCTTCACTCTGCTCTCGAATCAGAAATATATGCCAATACCTTTATCAATGATACTCTTTTTGGCAGGCTCCGTCAAACCCTTTTAGACTTCCAGAGATTCATTATGAAAATAGAAGAGATCACCAGCGCCATGCCCAGAAAGCTTATTAAACTCTGTTCTTCATGGAAATAGAATATGCCGATAAAAGCTGCTACTATAGTCTCTATTGATGCAAATACCGGGACCTTTGATGTTTCAGGCACCATACTCAGTCCTTTGTAATAGCAGTAATATGAGCAGACCGTTGAGACCAGCCCGTAAACCAGAGATAAAATGACGACTCTGCCTGAGAGGATCACATCCGCATACTCCCATGGTCTTGCAACAAAGGCCATAAATACTGTGCCCGCTATAAAACTGTAAAACACTACTGCCAGAGGATCGTAACTGCCTGCTGTGACTTTGCCTACGATGGTAGTCATGCTGTACAGAAAACCGGCACAGACTCCCGCGGCCACACCAGCTATGGTGAACCTGAAGGAAGAAAGATCACCGCCTGTCACAGTCAGAAAACATCCGAAAATATTGATCACTATCGTTATTACTTTATTGTATCCGATCCTTTCCTTGAAAAATATCCGGGAAAGGATGCAGACAAATACAGGCGCAGTGTAAAGAAGCATGACTGCTGTGGATACACCCAGAGATTTGATAGACTGGGTGTAGGCCAGATTAAAAAGCCCCTGACAAATGATCCCCAGAGCAGAACAGTATATGATCCCTTTCAGGTCTATTTTGAAGGCTTTAGGTCCTGATGTGAGCAGGATAAAAGGAACCATAAGTATGGCACCTGCCCCGGTCCTGAGAAAAGGAATTATTGTGGCCGAAGCGCCGGCATCTGTAAGCAAGTTAACGAAAAGGCCGATAAACCCCCAGAGGATACCGGCCATAAGTACCAATCCATATCCGCCCAGCCGCATCCGGCCTTCATTTGCGATTCCGTCTTTCATCTGTAAAGGCACTCCTTATTTAGACAGAAAATCTTCGATAGCCTGAGCATCTCTCAGACCTTTATAGTAAAGAAGTATCTGCGTGTCTCTGTCTCTGGTAAGTGTTTTGCTCTTGCCTATGTTATCTGGAGCAACTATGAGAAGTTTTCCCTCCTGTTCATACTCCTTAGCCAGATCAAGGCAGAGATTATATCTCTTATATCTGCTGGCCATGCCTTTGGCTGCCTCAGGATACTTGCGCTTTATGAATGCTGCCAGACGGTCATCCCTGTTGGCAGGTCTGTAATAGTCCCTGGGTCTGGTAAGTATAAGTACGACTTTAGAACAGCCTTCATCAAAAGCTTTATGTATCGGCAGAGGATCACTGAGTGCGCCGTCGAAATATCTCTTCCCGTCGATCTCATAAGGCCTGTTAGCCACCGGCACACAGCAGGATGCCTTGATGATATCATAGTTATCCTGAGCCATATCGTCTTTAGTGAAGTAGACAGGCTTGCCTGTATCTGCATCTGTAGCAACTACGCACAGCTGCTTGTCAGATGCCATTACAGCTTCGTAATCCAGAGGATTCTCACCATCAGAATTGCTGAGTGTCCCGTATATGTAGTCAAGGTTGACATAATTCTTGTTTCTGATTAGCTCTCTCAGGCTCATGTATTCTTTCCTGAAAGCGTAGTCCGCATAGAAATCAAAGCATCTTCCCCTCTGTCCGGCGATATAAGTCACCGTATTAGCAGAGCCTGCCGATACTCCGATACAGTAATCGAACGTTATATCCTTTTCCATGCAGTAGTCAAAGATGCCTGCACCATATATTCCACGCATTCCGCCGCCTGCGTCAACAACACCTATCATATTTCACCTTTATCCTTTCTGAAAAGAACTTGTCTTTCCAGATATGTCTTCCCTCTTTATCTACAGCTTCTCCTGTGATCTATCTGATCTTCTCAAATGCCTGCTCAAGATCTGCGATGATGTCATCTACGTCCTCAAGACCTACTGAAAGCCTTATCATGCCGCCTTCGATACCGGCTGCCACCAGCTGCTCGTCAGTAAGCTGTCTGTGGGTCTCACTTGCCGGGTGGAGCACGCATGTTCTGATATCAGCTACATGGACTTCATTTGATGCCAGTTTCAGTGAATCCATGAAGTGCATGGCAGTCTCTTTTCCGCCCTTCATAACGAAGGAGATGACTCCGCTGCATCCTTTGAGATACTTCTTTCCAAGCTCGTATCCTTCATCACCTTCCAGACCCGGATAAGTGATGCTTTCTACCATGTCGTTATCTTTCAGATATTCAGCGACTTTCATAGCGTTTACGCAGTACTGCTTCATCCTTACATCCAGTGTCTCAAGACACAGATTGAGGAGGAATGCCGAATGTGCAGCCGGATACATCCCGAAGTCTCTCATCAGCTGCATCCTGGCCTTTACGATATATGCCATGTCGCCGTATACGTCTGTGTAGATTATTCCGTGGTATGACTCATCCGGTTCAGTAAGTCCCGGGAAATTACCCTTGCTCCAGTCGAACTTTCCGCTGTCTACGATGACGCCGCCGCCCTGCACTGCATGACCGTCCATATACTTGGTAGTCGAATGGATAACGATGTCTGCTCCGAAGTCTATAGGTTTGCAGAGCACTGGTGTAGCAAATGTGTTGTCCACGATAAGCGGTACATTGTGATCATGTGCAAGTTTCGCGAATCTTTCTATATCAAAGACAGTCAGAGCAGGATTTGCTATGGTCTCTCCGAATACCAGCTTGGTATTCGGTTTGAAAGCTTTAGCGATCTCCTCATCGCTTGCGTTTTTGTCTATATAGATGCACTCGATCCCCATTTTCTTAAGAGTGAATGAGAAAAGATTAACAGTGCCTCCATATATCTCGGTGGTGCTTATGAAGCTGTCGCCTGCCTCGCACAGATTCAGCACGGACAAAAGCGTAGCCGCCTGGCCTGATGTGGTGCACATAGCCCCTACGCCGCCTTCGAGTTCTGCGATCTTCTGCTCTACAGCCATTACTGTAGGATTCCCGAATCTTGAATAAATAAGGGATTTCATAGGCTCATCGAAGACCGATGCGACCTCTTCCGTAGAGTCGTAAACATAAGTCGTGCTCTGTACTATAGGTACTACTCTGGGCTCCGAGTTTTTCGGTGTGTAACCTGAATGCAGGCATTTGGTAGCGTCTTTCATAAATAACCTCCGTATATATCATTTTAGTATCATTACTATGATTTCTGTACTTTTCTATACTATAAGAAAAGCGATATTAATGCAAGATATACATAGTGCCCGAAGCTTCAAATAGCCCTTGAAAGATTTCATTTTTTCACATATAATTGTGGTACGGCTATCGGGGAGTGGCGCAGTTTGGTAGCGCACTTGACTGGGGGTCAAGTGGCCGCAGGTTCAAATCCTGTCTCTCCGACCATATAAAGACCGCTGCAGTTTATGCAGCGGCTTTTCTTTACCCGGGAGCTACCCGTTATATTATCTCATTTACTGCCTTGTCAGCTTTGCCGGACATTCCGCTGCAGAGCCTTACGCCCTTTTCCTCAAGTACAGCCTTCTCTTCTTCTCCGATATCTCCGCAGATAAATGCATCTATGGTATAGTGCTTCAGAAAACCGGTCAGTGCTTCATGACCAGTGCCGTTGATACCCACTACCAGGCACGAAACGACTTTTCCGTCTTCAATGTTATACACCTTGAACTTTTTCGTTGAACCGAAATCCTTTACTATCTCACCGTTTTCATAAGCAACTGCTGCCTTCATTTCTGTCTCCTCCTTTTGTCATTCACTA
>CAMCER010000129.1 GCA_945873875.1 uncultured Clostridia bacterium | reverse complement strand
TGACACCAGTTATCCTGGTTATCCTGTCGTTTTTTATAGTTCCTGTCATGGACAGATCATATTCATCGAATTCAGGATCATCTTCAAGAGGATAACAGGGCACTGAAACGGTGTATGTACCATCGTTGAATTTATACCCGTCCTCCGGAGGAGCAGGTTCATCTCCGGGATCATCTTCAGAGTCCTCATCTTTTCCCGGGTCTTTTTCTGCTGCCGCCTTTGCCTTTTTAAGGGCTTCTTTTACAGCATTTATCAGTCCGCGGGAGCTGTATGTGGCGCCGGTGACTGTGTCCACCTGAGTGCTTTGGGCTTTCACCATGTCTTTCAGGACTACGAGGGCCCGGCTGAAATATTCTTCATCGTCATCCTGACTGACCACTCTTATCTTAATGATGCTTTTGTTTTTCAGCGTTACTGCTGCAGTTATCTGGCTGCAGTATCCCATGGCGCTTCCTGTATAGGTCCCGTCCGGATACGGGAATTTTCCCTTTTCTCCGGGGGTCACAGGTTTTCTCGGTTCCGGTTTTTTTGGTTTGTCCTTTTCCGGGAGGGGGATATCGTTTTCCTTCTCCGGTTTTTCTGAGCCGGAGACGACAGCTTTACTGAGAGCATCGCGGACAGCTTTGATCAGCCCCACAGAACTGTATGTGGCGCCGCTGACCGTGTCTACGTTGGTGGTCTGTCTGGATATAATAGAACTCAACAGTTTCTTAGCTCTGTTGAAATATGCCGCATCGTCTGGAGAAGATACTACATCGATATCTGCGATCTTTCCTTTGCGTATGGTGACTTTTACTTTTATCATTCCTCTGAAGCCCATGCCGGAGCCATAGTAGACGCCGTCTTTATATGTACAGTCCTCCTTTGCTTCAGAGACTTCTGATGAGCCTTTGGGCTCGTTTTTCTCTTTCTCCGGAAGTGTCTTTTTCTTTGCCAGCTTTTTTACTGGAGCATCATTTACAGATGCCGCCTGGACCTGATCAGAAGAGCTGCCCGTTTCTGACGGCTGAAAGCCTGACAGAGAAAATGCCGTGCATCCCAACACCAGCATAAGAGCTATGACTGGTGTAAGTAGTCTGAGTTTTTCCATCTTTACCTCGCTGCTGCTGCTTTTAAGGCCTGTTATTTAACGTCATTTATCCTGTAGGTGTCTGAAGTGAAAGAGTCTTTCAGGCCTGCTGTCACATAGAGTTCATTGTTTTCGTCCATGAGTACAGCATCAAACTCGTCACTGTGGGCTCTCCAGTATTCTATGGCTTTTTCACGGCCCATGATGTAAAGGGCGGTGGAAAGACCGTCTGCCAGAGTGCCGTCTTCGCTTACGATGGTGACGGAGATAAGACCGTTATCTGCAGGGTATCCCGTGGAAGGATCCATTATGTGATGGTAGGTCTTACCGTTGCGTGTGAAATTCCGCTCGTATCCGCCTGATGTGATGGCGGCTTTGTCCTCGATTTCGAGTATGCCCAGAAAATCATCATCTTCATAGGGACTCTGCACAGCTACGCGCCAGGGGCTGCCGTCAGGTTTTCCGTCCAAGGCCTGGACGTTGCCGCCCAGATTGACAAGGGCGCTTTTTATGCCGTTGTCTCTGAAGAGTTTCACCGTTTCTGATGAAGCATATCCCTTGGCTATGCCGCCCAGATCCACCTGAAGTCCCTTTTGCACTATTTCCGCTCTTTCGTGATCTTCGCTGACGGAAAGCTTCGAAAGATCCATTTTTCCAATAAGCCTTTCGATGGTCTGCTGAGACGGGATCCTATAGTCTTTGCTGGTGAATCCCCAGGCTTTCATCAGAGGATAGACGGATATATTGAATACTCCGTCGGTATCCCGATAAAGTTTCTTCGCCTTTCTGAGAAGAAAGGAAACATCCTCATCAATGTCGGCTTTCCTGTTTTTGTTCAGCTTCGCGATCTGACTGCCTTTCTTTTCTGCTGACAGCTTATCCTCAAGTGAGGTGATCAGCGACTGGCCCTTTTCCAGGACTGCCTGGGCATCATCCCCGTATGCGCTTAAGGTCATGTAAGTGTCCATGGCGAAGAACTCTACGGAGCTGGGTTCCTGCTGGTCAGCCTGGCTGGTCTCAGTTTCTCCGTCTGCCTCATCCTGTCCGCAGCCTGTGAACAGCAGTGCTGCAAGGAGAAGGAGCGCAAGGAGCAAAAGCGGATTTCTGTTTTTCTGTTTCATCATCGTAAACACCCGGATCTGCAGTTAAAGGCTGCAGTGCCTTTTTGGAGTTAGCATATGCTAACTTGCAACAACAACTCTATCATATTGTATTGCTCTTTGCAAGTATTTGGAATATGTGATGAGAGTTTTTTCAAAAAATCTTTTTATTCGGGCTGATCAGCGCCCCCAGATGGTATAATGTACAGCGGCAGGAGAAAATGTATTTTACACGCTGCAGCCTGTGCGCTTTGTGCACGGCGCCTGCGGCAGAAGAAGGGACAGGACTATTACATGATCGCTGCTTTGACCGGATTTCTTGCAGGGCTTTTTCTGCCTCTGCAGACAAGCATCAATACTAATCTGAGACAGAGGCTGGGGATGCCTGCAAGGGCGTCGCTGGCTAATTTTCTTACAGCTATCCCTCTGCTTCTTCTGCTGACATATATAATAGACGGGAGTCTGTCTATTCCTGTTTCTGAAATAGCAAAGGAGCCTTTATGGATATGGACGGGAGGCATTCTGGGAGCCGTATATGTGACAGGCAATATCCTTCTGCTTCCACGCCTTGGCAGTGTCTCTACGGTGGTGCTCCCCATACTGGGACAGGTGTTCGCCGCCATGGTCATAGATCAGTTCGGTCTATTCAATTCCATAAGGATCCCTGTGACGCCCTTAAGGGCAGCGGGAGTCGCTCTGGTGCTTTCCGGAGTGTTTATCATAGTCATCACAGGCCAGGACAAAGAAAAGACCGGGCGGCCTGAAAAAAACGCTCTCATCTGGCTGTGGAGAGGTCTGGGCGTGCTGATAGGCATCCTCAGCGCCTGCCAGACGGCTATAAATACCCAGCTGGGCCGGATCATCGAGTCGCCCCAGAAAGCTTCTCTTATCAGCTTTTTGACAGGCTCTGCGGCGCTTCTTATAGTTCTTCTGATAACAAGAGCAAAGGAAAAAGGAGATCTTCCCGGGAGAAAGAAAACATCCTGGTGGATGTGGACGGGAGGCCTCATCGGCGCTGCATTCGTGCTGATAACTGTGTATATCGCAACAGCCATCGGAACAGGTATGGCAGTCATAGTCTCGCTGGTGGGAATGATAATCGGGAGCATGGTCATAGACTCACTGGGCATTCTGGGCGTAAAGAAGAGGAAAGTCGGACCGCTTAAGATTTTCGGCGCAGTGATAATGCTTGGCGGTGCATGCATGACATATCTTGTGTGACGGGGTCTTTTGCGGACAGGTCTTTTCCGTTACACCTCACATATCCTTTTTCTGAAAATCCGAAAAGACATTGAAAAGTATTGACACAGAAAGAAGATGTGTTAATATATTAATTGGTTAGCAAAGGCTAACTGAACAATCAGCATGTGATCCCTTCAGCTGGCACATTTAAATGGCCGGCCATTTTTCCAGAAGATGGTTAGCATATGCTAATCGCCTCAGGTGAAAGTGATCTGCACCGTTTTAAACAGTGCTTCAGCTGAAGCGGATCGTATGTGGGAAAAGAGAAAGGTATGACTGATGCCGGAAGAACTGATAGTGAAACACTGCTCCCCTACGCTGGCAGGACTGAAGACAGGGAATATCATAGCATTCCATGGAGAAACTGAAGAGGGCAGCAGGGCATTTGCCAGATATCTCAACAGCATACTGGTCCCTAAGGGACTGCGGGCCATGCTTTTTTCAAGAGGGCAGGGCCGCTCTGAGCTCATGTACATCTACAGACCGGAAAAGCTTGAGGCCGATCTCTCAGATGAAACTGCCAGAGAGATTCTGACAGGAGCAGGGTATCCGGTGGATAATACTAACCACTGCGTGGTAAGGCTCCTTCAAAGACTCAGGGAAGGGGATGGTTTTCCCCACGAGATAGGACTATTTCTGGGATACCCTTCAGAAGACGTGAAAGGGT
>CAMCER010000128.1 GCA_945873875.1 uncultured Clostridia bacterium | reverse complement strand
AGCATGTATCTGACATAGGCAGGGGAGGTGTATTCTATCTGATTATCCTTATACTCTTCCGGAAGTTTTGCTGTCATGTTTTTCTTTCCTTTCATACGAGCCGCACAGGGCCGCTTCTGTTCTTTTGCCGGGATTCATCCCCGGATCATACCTAAAACTTCTCTTATATCGCAGTCTATGCAGATGCTTCTGTCAGCGATGTCCGCCGGACAGAAGGCCTCGCCTTTGTTGAGACATGCATATGTCCCGTTTTTGTTCGCAAAGGTCATCTGCCAGAACGGGTACTTGATTATCACCGGTGTGTTGGCTCCGACTCCCAGTTCCAGATAAAGAGTCTTCCTGTTCTCATGCTCCCGCAGGAAGTCCGAGTATGCCGCGGATGCTCTGTGCCAGCCTTCGTCCTCCACGAAGCTGTTATCTGATCTCAGGTTCATGGTGACATCAGATCCGTCATCGGGGCTTTTCGGTATCAGTTCTGCCGGGATGCTCATGGATAGCTTTCCGTCCTCAGGCACCTGGAATTCTCCATTTTCGTCTCTGACAAACCCCTGAGCCTCCATGGCTTTCATTACCCATTCTTCATTATCATAGGTCTTCTTTACTGACGGGTCCGTGCTCTGGAACAGTCCGTAATCCCCCTGGGTGTAGAAGAGGCGCTTCTTGTCGAATCCGGCCCTCTGGAACTGGTGGTCCACATTGGTGGTGATGACAAAGTAGTCCTTGTCCTTCACGATCTTCAGCAGATCCTCATAAACAGGGAAGGGTGCGTCTATGTACCGGTTGAAGTATATATGCCTTGCCCAGTAGGCCCACATCTCTTCAGGCTCCAGCTGCATGACGATGAACCCGCCTGAATACATGTCATGGAATCCGTACTTCTCTTCAAAGTCGAAGAAACCCTTCTGAAACCGCTCGCCGCTGTATGTGAAACCTGCCGATGTGGAAAGGCCGGCTCCGGCTCCTATGAGCACTGCGTCTGCATCCAGGATGGCATCTTTGAGCCTGCTGATGCGTTCTTCCTTTGTTCCTTCTCCATAGGAGAGCTCTCTGCTGAAATATGACATGATGCTCATTCCTTTCTCTATGGTTTCTTTATAGCCGTCTGGCCTCTTATCGTAAAAGCTCTTCATATATCTCCCTGTCCTCATCTTTGAATACGTTGAATATTACTCTGTCCACTGCGCCGGGTTTTTCTGCCATCCAGGCTGTCACTTCACTGACCGCGATCTCTGCCGCCCGCCTGTTCGGGAAGTGAAAAACACCTGTGGAGATGCAGCAGAACGCCACGCTTTTCAGCCCGTTTTCTGCGCACATGTCAAGGGTATTTCTGTAGCAGTCTGCCAGATTTTTTTCGTGTTCTTCTGTCAGCTGTCCCTGGACGATGGGCCCCACTATGTGGATGACTTTCTTCGCCGGAAGGTTATACGCCTCAGTCAGCATAGGCACCGCAGTGGGCTGCTGATAATCTGCGCCATGCTTTTTCCTCAGCGCCTCCATCTTCCTGCTGCACTCAGCCCTTAGCTGGATGCCTGCATATGTGTGTATGCAGTTGTCGATGCAGGTGTGCATGGGGATGAAGCAGCCCAGCATCAGTGAATTGGCCGCATTTACTATAGCATCCGCCGCCAGTCTGGTGATGTCTCCCTGCCATATGGAAATGCGGTCCGAAAAGGGATGTCTGCTTCCTGATTCTTTCACCGTCATTATTGAATCAACGCTGACGACGCCCTTCTCCTTAGCCCGCTCCTTCAGGTACTCGTCCTGAACGGCCAGGGTCTCCTCCGGCATGGGATCCGGCATGCGGATATTCATGAGAGATCTCAGGATGCTCCGCTTCCCTTCCGTATCTTCAGGCGTTTTCAGTGCTTTGTATTCTCCGGAGTCAGCCTTGAATTCCTCTACCAGATGATCCAGGCGCTCCTGCTGCATGTTATTCTTCATGTCCATCATCTTCTCTTTCTTAAAAGGGGCTCCGGCTGTATACCGAAGTCCCTTCTCTTAAGCTTTCTCTGAAAGAAGTTCCTCCATTCCTTTCCGAAGATCCAGAAGCGTGTACTTCTTCATTTCCGCCTCCATCGCATTCTGGATGCTTTTAAGTTTATCATCCAGAAGCGCATGGATATTCCTTCCAACCGGACAATTCGGATCTGGCGCTTCATGGAACCGAAACAGGTCGCCGTCTTCCACAGGGTCGATCGCTTCATATACATCAAAGAAAGTTATCTCTGACAGATCCCTTGTCAGCTGGATCCCGCCGGTCCCTCTGGCAACATTGATCAGTCCGGCCTTCTTCAGCTGCGTTAGTATCTTGCGAACGATGACAGGGTTGGTATTGATGCTCGATGCCAGAAAATCACTGGTCACCTTATAGTCATCTTTGAATGTATCCACACAGGTGAAAATGTGCAGCGCTACTGTAAATCTGCTTGAAATCTGCATTCTTCAACCTCCAATATTCCTGCCATCATTCTATCGCAGACTCGTTGTAATTTCAACAGTTACATTAAAACTTGCCGTTCTGATTCTGCCAGGTCTCCTTGTCTGCAAGTGTCTCCATAACATCCCAGTGCTCTGTGATAAAGCCATTCTCTACACGGAAAAGATCGTAATAGGTCGTAGGTACATCACCGAATGAACCTTCGCTGCATGCGAGAGCATAATCACCATCAGCAAGAACCATGTGCGTCTTGTTATAGACCATTGTGACACCCTGCTTTGCCATGGCCTCAAGCGCTGCTCCTGCAGGCGCTGCCGCCGCCTTTTCCGCAAGCGCCGTGCAGCTCCGGCAAACGTTACAGCGCTGCTTCGACGGCCTTCTTTACGTCGTTCATGTCCGCTGTCGGCTCGAAACGCTCGATGACTTTGCCTTCTCTGTCTACCAGGAACTTGGTGAAGTTCCATCCGATGTATGCTTTGTCGCCGAACTTCTTGTTGTTGGCTTTAGCGAATTTGCCCAGGGCTGCGTTCTTGAGGCCTTTGCCAAAACTTTCGAATGGCTTTTCTGTTGCCAGAAATGCGAACAGCGGATCTGCGTTTTCACCGTTTACGTCGATCTTCGCAAACTGCGGGAATTCTGTACCGAACTTCATGGTGCAGAACTCATGGATCTCTTCTTCAGATCCTGGGGCCTGGTTCCCGAACTGGTTGCACGGGAAATCCAGGATCTCAAAGCCCTGGTCCTTCAGCTCTTTATACATAGCCTCAAGGGGCTCATAGTGCGGTGTGAATCCGCAGCCTGTGGCTGTGTTTACGATGAGCAGGACTTTGCCTTTGTACTGTGCAAGATCTGCTTCGTTTCCCGTTCTGTCTTTTACTTTGAAATCATATACTGTTGACATTTTTCTTCCTCCTTGTACTTTTTTTCTTTCACATGCTTTTCCCGAGAAGCTGGTAAAGCAGCTTGTAGAGCTTTGCGCCTTTTTCCGGCGGCAGGTCGATGCACTGTCCTACTTTAGCGGGAATGTCTTTTGCTTTTTCCTGAAGTTTTCTGCCCTGCTCTGTCAGTGTGATCACAACGACTCTGTCATCTTCGGTGCTGCGCTCTCTTGCGATGTGCCCGGCCTTTTCCATCTTCTTCAGAAGAGGGGAGACGGTACCGTTATCCAGCATGAGCCTTTCGCAGATCTCTCCCACGGGAATGCCGTCCTTTTCCCACAGAACCAGGAACACCAGGTACTGGGTGTAGGTCAGCCCCAGAGGTTTGAGCTGCGGCGCATAAAGACTCGTCACTCTCCTTGCCGCCGCGTAAAGCGGGAAGCACAGCTGATTTTCCAGTTTCATGGTTTCTTTATAATCAGGTTTAGTCATAGTATGTTCACCTCTGTAGTCTGGCTTTTTTGCGTTTATATTTTGCTCAATTATATTTTACGCAATATATCTGCCGTGTCAAGTTTTTCCTCTATATTTTTGTTTACATTCCCGCTTCCGGAGGGATTTTCGCTTCTGAACAGGCGCTTATTGATCTCTATCATTACAGATACTATGCCGGTATCGGGTTTGTCGTAATAAGGACCCGGGACGAGGGCCCCTTTATATGGATAATCTCGCTGCGTACTCAGGCCGAGGCCGCGGCAGATATTCTCGATCCCTGCCACTATTTCCTCAGAAT
>CAMCER010000127.1 GCA_945873875.1 uncultured Clostridia bacterium | reverse complement strand
CCTCACGTCTTTATATCAAAAATGATCCTGCCGGCTCTGCATTTTTGCAGTACCGACAGGAACAGAATACTATACGCGGCAGTTTTCGTCAAACAGAGCGGATGTTGAAAACTACGGTTTCTTTTGTTTCCTGCAGGATTCAGCCATAAATATTGAGTGTGACAGTGCTGACGATAATGAGCACCAGAGCGAAGATGCCGATCTTAGTGATCTTCTGTTTATAGAAAAGATATCCTGCGATAGGTGTCACTGCTGTTCCGATGGCGCCCCATGTAGCCCAGGCGATACCCAGGTTAAGGTGCTTCAGACAAAGGCCGAAAGCCGCGAAGCAGATCACGTAGAGGATGATGACCGTGACAGTCTTTTTTCTCACAGTGAAGCCTCTGGTGGCAGGCAGCATGGATGTTGCCAGTACTTCGAATATTATTGAAACTGCGAGGAGTATATATGCTGTCATGAGCCTGCCTCCTCCCTGCGCTCATCTTCTTCAGGCGGCGTGCCGAAAAAGTTCAGCAGCACTACCCCGACCACCATGCCGGCCAGAGATATCCACCCCACCAGGGACAGGTGCTGGCTGAAAATGAACACTCCCATGAGAGCGGCGCCTACAGAGCCTATTGCAGACCATGAAGCGTATGCCACGGCCAGATCTATGCGGCCAAGTATCTTTCCGAAAGTGAAATATGTGAATGTATAAAGTATCACTGTGAGTATCGTAAAAGAAGCGATGGTATATCCGTTGGATGCCTGAAGGCATGCAGTGCCGGCCTGCTCCGAGATTATGGACAGGGCCAGGATGAAATATGCGCTTTTTCTGCTCAGTTCCCATTCTTTCAGGAACACGTCTTTTACCTTCAACTCAAAGCCTCCGGATGGTATCTTTCATCAGCCGGCGGTTCACAGATGTTACTGCATCACTGCCGCTGAAATCACTTGATATTTGATTGCGCTTATATGCCGATATTACTTATTACGCAGGTGATTGTCAACATCTGCAGGCTGCCTTTCCTGCTCCGTCTTTCACAAATCCGCACGTCACCGCCGCACAGCGCACGCCTTGATAATGCCTCGTGAAAATGGTATTTTGTAGTCATGATGGATATGAATAATAACAAGACGCTGGAGAAGAGAGTGACAGAGCTCTTCCTGCAGCTTACAAGCATAGATTCTGTCAGCTTTCGTGAAAGAAAAATGGCCGCTGTCCTGAAGACGGCCCTTACAGAACTGGGCTTTGAAGTCACAGAAGATGACGCGGCCTCAAAGCTGGACAGCGAGGCAGGCAATGTATACGGGATCCTCCGTGGAGACCCTGCGAAAAAGCCTGTGCTTTTCTCTGCCCATATGGACACAGTGGAGCCGGGCCTGGGCAAAGTCCCCGTCATGTCTGAAGACGGCGATATGATCACTTCAGACGGAGAGACTGTCCTGGGAGCAGACGATGTCAGCGGCATCGTGGAGATACTGGAAGGGATACGCCTTGCGGTCTCTTCAGATGAGAACGGAGATACTGCATCCCACGGTGATATCGAAGTGCTCTTCACTGCAGCTGAAGAAGCCTACGCCAAAGGCGCCCACGCTTTTGACTACAGCAGGCTCGTCTCAGAAGAGGCATACGTCCTGGACATGAGCGGCGCACCCGGAAAAGCCGCCCGCAAAGCTCCTTCGATCATCTCTTTTGAAGCGACGATCAAAGGAAAAGCCGCCCACGCAGGCTTTGCGCCGGAAGAAGGCGTAAACGCTCTCAAGGCCGGGGCGGAGGCCGTCACCAGGATCCGTCAGGGACACATCTCAGAAAACACCACATTCAACGTTGGGACCATCCAGGCCGGCACAGCTGACAACATAGTCGCCGACCTTTGTACCTGCACAGGAGAAGCCAGAGGCTTCGACCACAGCGAGGCCATGGCACAGATCAGCAGGACTGAAGAGATATTCCGCCAGGAGGCAGAAAAGGCAGGAGCATCTCTTGGATTCACGCACACGGTCCACATCACTGCCTACGAGACTCCCGAGGATGCTCCCGTCATACAGTGCTTCAGAAAGGCATGTGATGCTCTGGGGCTTGAAGGCCAGGTCACATCGACACTCGGCGGCAGCGACAACAACCCCTTTGTTGAGCACGGCCTTTCCGGCATAGTGCTGGCAAGCGGCATGTATAACACTCACACGACAAAGGAATACACTTACGTGCGGGACCTTGCAGCAGGCGCCCGTCTGGTGGCGGAGATAATAAAGAACCGGTAGATGAAAACCATACGCAGCAGATAAAATGAACGACAAAGTGATCCGAAAAACTTCGAATATAAAGTCTATCATCGCAGTAGTCATACTGACAGCTTTCGCCACTGCATTCTCAGGCAGTTCGCTGAATCTTTCAGTGCCGTCCATCGCGGCGGACTTTAATGTCAGTGCTTCTCTTGTGGGATGGCTGGTAACCATTTATGCCCTTTCTGTAGCGGCTTTCTCTGTCCCCTTCGGAAGAGCGGCGGACATCACCAGCCGGAAGAAGATACTGATCATCGGAACAGGCATATTCACAGCCAGCTGCATGCTCAGCATCTTTGCCTGGTCCTTCATCATGCTGATAATACTCAGACTCATACAGGGCATCGGCGCCGCCATGGTCTTCAGCACCAACGTGGCCATAATAATTTCGGCATTCCCTCCGTCTATGAGGGGACGCGCCATAGGCTACAGCCTTGTGGGGACCTACGTGGGTCTCTCATCCGGTCCTGTCATTGGCGGCATACTGAATCATCAGCTGGGATGGCGCTCTATATTCGTTCTGACCAGCATGCTGACTCTGACAGCCCTGATACTTGCAGTCATCAAGCTCCCGGAAGAAAAGAAGACCGGCAGCAGGCCCTTTGATCTCAAAGGAAATCTTCTGTTCATAGTATTTATCACGACTTTCATGTTCGGTCTTTCCCAGATCATGGACTACAGGATCTGGCCTTTGGTACTGGTCGCTGCAGGCGCGGCAGCCGGGGTTTTGTTCGTCATACATGAATCAAAAGAACCTGACCCCGCTGTCAAGGTCAGGCTTTTCAAGGACAATATAGCCTTCGGGCTTTCGAATCTCGGCGCCCTTTTAAACTATGCCACCACCATGGCCCTCAGTTACCTGATGTCCATCTATCTTCAGGTCGTGGCAGGATATTCATCTCAGACAGCCGGCTTCATAATGGTCTGTCAGCCTGTAGCGATGGCGCTGCTTTCACCCAGGATGGGCAGACTGTCAGACCGTGTATCGCCATTCAAACTGTCATCTGCCGGCATGGCTGTAAGCGGCGCAGGGATAGTCGGTCTCATATTCGTGGATGCAGATACGGGCGCAGCTGTGATAATCGCCCTGATGCTCATCATAGGCATCGGCTTTGCCATGTTCTCCTCCCCCAACACCAACGCCATCATGTCCTGCGTGGACAAAAAAGATTACGGTGTGGCCTCATCTCTGGTATCGACTATGCGTACCGTGGGACAGACTGTGGGCATGGTCATCGTGACACTGGTGGTCTCCTTCCATCTTGGAAGCGCGCCTCTTGCCTCATCTGACCCTGAAGATGTCATAAAGGTCACTCATATCTCATTTATCATTTTTGCTGTGATCTGCGGCATCGGTGTCGTGATATCCCTGCAGAGAGGCAGGCAGAAATAGTTCCTGCGCGCGTTTATTGAGTCTTTTTCATCTGTTTCATATACGTCACGAAAACTATCAGGAAAGATATGACTGCAAAGCCGGTAAACAGGATATATGCCGGAACGTAGCTTCCGAAAATGTCTGCGATTATCCCCGGTACCATACTGAATGCCATGCCGCCTATGGAATGAGCCAGCTGGAACCACTTGAGCACCGTCGGATATGAGTCCATATCTGAAAAATCCATGGCCCATACTGAAAGACCTACAGTTGAAAGGGGCAGACCGAATCCCAGAACGACCATGGCCAGCATGAACAGTCCCTTACTGGGGACAAAGGCGAAACAGCACAGCGCCAGCCCTGCTATCAGGAAACTCCCGAATAGATTGCTGGATCTGAAAGAGCCCAGCCTGTCTGTGAAATATCCGAATACACATTTGCCAAGTGTGAGGATCAGCCCGGCAGCAGCCAGCATA
>CAMCER010000126.1 GCA_945873875.1 uncultured Clostridia bacterium | reverse complement strand
ATCAAATTTCGTGATCATGCAATGTGCCGTTGAACATTTACTTCAACAATCAACGTTTGGTACCTGCTATAATAGGGGGAACAAGATACTGGGTTTGACCAGGGTCTGAAAACGGAGGGTAGTAAAACGCAAAAAGCCTATTGAAAGAAAATGACACGAGCATCAGTAATTTATGAAAATTTAACACCTGCAGGCAGAGTTCTTTACGATATTTTAGTGAAAGTATGGAACAATGAGCACTTTATAGGTGCAATTCTTTCATATATCTCAGAAGAGGAGGATCGTATAAAGTTTATTGAATTTTTAAGGAAACACCCAGAATTAAATGATGAAGATATAACAGTATATGCTCTAAAAAAAGACTTAGGCATGGATAACCCTATTGACAACGAGCATTTCAAAGATAGTTAGCAGCCGCCTTTTTGTTTGACCAGGGTCTGAAAACGGAGGGTAGTAAAACTATGAGAGGGATTATAAAAGACGCATGGTTTGTTCATCATTTTGACTGGTATACTGTGGAAGAGGGCGTTGGGTATGTGCCAACAGAACTTGCTCCGCCTGAAGCGGTTGAAGCCATGAAGCGTATGAATGAAATGTCTGAGGAAGATATTGCATAACGAATCGATGCCAAGCATTGAAGATTAAGTTTGACCAGGGTCTGAAAACGGAGGGTAGTAAAACCAAAAGAAATGCGGGCTCTATTAAAACCCGCATCCTGTATTTTTATGTTTCCCGTTTTTTTATTCTTCCCGGTTCCGTCTTCTGCTTGCGACGAGGATCACGATCGCTGCCGCTGCTGTTATCATCAGGATGAACCAGATGAGCGGACTGCTGTTGTCGCCGGTGGTCGGATTGTCACCGTGATGGTGTTTGCCGCCGTTATCGCCGCCGCCGTTGTCACCGCCGCCGGTCTTTTTCCACTGAGCTGAGAGGGTATGAGCCCCGCTTATGGTGTATTTGTCACCAGCATAATAGCGGCTGCCTTTCCAGTAGTCGAACTTATATCCTTTTCTGGCGGGCTTCGGCAGCTTGATCACATCACCGTAAGTGCCTGCCAGTTCGATGGTTCCCTTCTTACCGTTCAGAGTACCGCCGTTAAGGTCAAGTTTAATGGTGTATTCTTCTTTTTCCCACTGGGCGTAAAGAGTCACTGTGCCATTACGCCGGGTCGTAAGGTTCTCCACGCTCGCCTTGTCGCCATAGGCTTTGCCGCTGCCGTTTTTCTTTGTATTCCAGCCGGTGAATACGTAGTGCTTTCTGGTGAATTTATTGGCATCAAGTTTTTCCGGCTTGTCATAGATCATAACCTGATCCGCCATCTTACCGCTACCCTTGTTAGGATCGAATTTCACGCTGTATTCGTTTGGCTCCCACTGGGCGTAGAGAGTTACTGTCTCACCTTTTTCCGCTGCATTTTCTACAGCTTCGCCGTTCTCATAACGTGTGCCGCTTGCATCGGCCTCGGTATTCCAGGATCCGAAGTGGTATCCTGCCTTTTTATACGCGCAAAGGGGCAGTTCGTATCCGCTGTTGGTCCAGACCCGTTCAGAAGCCATCTTGCCAGTCGCGTCTACATCGTGTTTGTCGAATTCGATGGTGTAATAGTCGTGTTCCCACTGGGCATAAAGAGTGATGCTCTTTCCTGTGGTGAGATTTATGACTTCCTGCCCGTCTTCAAATGTTTCCCCGCCTCCGGCAGGTTCTGTATTCCAGTCCATAAAGTGCCAGTCGGTTCTC
This sequence comes from uncultured Clostridia bacterium, assembly GCA_945873875.1. The sequence goes on along the minus strand of CAMCER010000126.1, from coordinate 2,396 downwards.
TCATAGGCGTTCGGCGTCAGCGTTGCAGCCTCGTCGTATGTGAGCACCTGAGGCTCCATCTCGCCGGAAGTAGCATTGGTCGCTGAGAAGTATACGCTGTATTTGTTGGGTTCCCACTGGGCGTAAAGCGTCACCGTAACGTCGTGTTGGGCTGCAAGGTCCTCTACGCTTGCTTTGTCCGCATAAGCATCTCCGCTGCCGTCTGCTTTAGTGTTCCAGCCGGTGAAAGACCATCCCGTGAGGGAGTAACCATTCTCAAAGAGATTCTGCGGTTCGCCGTAGACCATGTCCTGAGTTTCCATGGTGCCTTTCACGTCGTGGCTGGCTGCCTCTGGTTTGTTTCCGTCAAAGGCTACATGATATACGTTTGCCTCGGCGTGGGCTGTGATGTCAACCTGACCGCGGGTCTTGAGCCCTGTCTGGTCTGCCGCGCTGGCATCGAGGGGGATAAATCCATCAGGCGCTATCCCTGCTGCAGTATATCCGCTGAAGTGGTACCCTTCTTTGCCTGCCGCGTGTATCTCTATCTCTTCGCCGTTGTATAGGTGCTTCACCGGATCAGCTACCGGCGTTGCTCCCTGCCTGGCGATTTTTGCATCTATCTTCTGATCGTCAGGGTCGGCCGACATTGTAACGGTATAGTAATCCCATACATATTTGCTAGCCTCGCCTGCCGTGACAACGACTTTTTCCTGAGGTTCATATACGCTCAGATCTCCAGAGAATTCTACTGTGTAGGTGCCTTCCGGCAGGTTTTTAACGTAATAGCCGTAATCTGCCTTTTGGAATTCCACCTGCATGGTCTGGGTTTCTGTTTTCAGTGATATGCAGTCCGGAGCAGGATCTGTTACCGGTTTCTCGTCATCGGTCAAAACAATAGCCAGCGTATCTGAGTCGATCCATTCTGCATAAAGGCTCTTGCCCACCGGTCTGCCGTTTTCATCAAATGTGCAGAGATTGCACACCTGTGCCTGATCGCCGTAAAAACTTCCAAAGGCCAGAGTCCTCCATCCCATAAATGAATGTCCTTCGTATGTGAAACCGTTGGCTGTAAGTTTTTCAGCCTTGTCATATTCGAAGTCCTGGGTATAATGTTCATCTGTGCTATCGCCCGAAAAGAAGGTGACTGTATACCTCTCCGGCACCCACTGAGCATAAAGCGTGATCGTGTCGATGTCCGGTTCCCAGCGGACGTTATCACCGTTAGCATATGTAATGCCGCTGCCATCCGCCTTGGTGTTCCAGCCTTTAAATCTCCAGCCCTTCATTTTATACTCGTTCCAAGTCAGTTGATGGTAAAACTGATCTGTCGGGAAGATATCCTCCTCCATATCCCCTTCCACATCGCTGCTGGCCGCATCCGGTTTGTTAGGCTTGTAATCTACGAGGAACTCCGTCTGCTTCAAATCCATATTCAGGGTCAGATCCGCGTCTTTAGCATTCCATTTACCATTATCATCCACGTAATCTGTTCCCGCGACCAGAGACGGAGCGGTATTGCCGTATCCTCCAGAAGCGACTTTTATCCCTTCCTGGTCTACGTAGCCTTCAAGTTCGTATCTGGCCTTTTCAGGCGGTGCTTTATCCATGTAGAGTTTATCCGATCCATAGATCCCGCACCCGGTATACTTTTCACCTGTGACCGGATTCACATAAGTTATGTTAGTCCGTGATGTCAGAGTCACATCATTTGTCGCTTCATATGAATTGTTCCAGGTGCTGTACTTGCGGTCTGCTGTTATAGTCGTGCTGTTATACCCGTACGCGTTGTCTTTAGGTATCCAGAATTTCAGGAGATTGTCATCGCTTTCGTCTCCCAGACCGCTTCTGGTATACACATCTGTAAGCTTATAGTCGTACCCCAGTCCCGGTGTCGCGTCAAATGAGAAAGAATCAACCTTTGCCCATTCTCCGGGATCAGGGGCGAATCTGAACGTAGTTTCCAGCACACGGGTGCACCTGTCGTTGGTGGGCTGACCGGCCATGTCATATCCGATGGAAAAGTCAGTTCCTTCTGAGATCACGTTTCCGCCGGTGATCTTTGTTGTTGTTCTGGCTCCATACCTGTTCTTGTATCCGCCTATACCGCTCAGCGGAACATCTCTTCCGTTAAAAGTAGCCTGAGTGGATTTGATGGTCCCACCCGTAATGTGGATGTTGTCAACGGTAAAAGCGTCATCGCTGACAGTATAGTTTGGTCCTCCTATCCCCGGGGCATTCCATCCGCCTTTTGCGAGTATGATCCCTCCCGAAATAGCAATGGAGGTGACTCTTCCATAGTGGGAAGGCCCGATTCCGGCGCCGGTCGCTGTGTTTGACTGAAATGTATCATCGCCGATATATCCGGCGGTAGCTATGATGTCCCCGCCTTTTATAATAATATCTCCCGGATATTC
>CAMCER010000125.1 GCA_945873875.1 uncultured Clostridia bacterium | reverse complement strand
ATGCTGGACGGGAAAAAGGGAACTGCCCAGGCGATCGTTTACGATGCTTTTGAAAAAGTAAAGAACGAGACCGGGGAAGAAGCTTTGGAAGTATTTGAAAAAGCGATGAATAACATCATGCCTACTCTTGAAGTAAAGGCAAGACGTGTCGGAGGTGCGAACTATCAGGTTCCTATGGAAGTCCGTCCTGACAGAAGACAGACACTGGGACTCAGATGGCTCACTCAGTACACCAGAGCCAGAGGAGAAAAGACTATGTCTGAAAGACTGGCAAAGGAACTGATCGATGCATCAAACAACACCGGCGCATCAGTAAAGAAGAAAGAAGATACACATAAGATGGCAGAAGCCAACAAGGCATTTGCTCACTACAGATGGTAGCTTGTGTGTGACGAAAAAAGCAGAAAGGAGGGGAACCGATGCCAAGAAGTTTTTCGCTGGAAAAGACAAGAAATATTGGTATAATGGCTCACATTGACGCGGGCAAAACTACTACAACAGAGCGGATACTGTTCTATACAGGACGCACGCATAAGATGGGAGAGACCCACGAAGGCGCTGCACAGATGGACTGGATGGATCAGGAACAGGAACGTGGTATCACGATTACCTCCGCTGCCACTACAGCCCAGTGGAAGGGCCACAGGATCAACATCATAGACACTCCGGGACACGTAGACTTCACTGTTGAAGTTGAGCGTTCACTGAGAGTGCTGGACGGTGCTGTAACAGTCCTGTGCGCAAAGGGAGGAGTAGAGCCTCAGTCTGAGACTGTATGGAGACAGGCCGAGAAATACGGAGTACCGAGAATGATATTCGTGAACAAGATGGATATTATGGGTGCCGATTTCTACAGGGTAGTCGACATGGTAAAAGACAGACTCAAGGCTAACGCTGTTCCTCTGCAGCTTCCTATAGGTGCTGAAGAGAATTTTGTCGGTATCATCGATCTTATAGAAATGAAAGCAGAAATCTATAAGGATGATCTGGGAAAGAAATTCGATATAGTTGAGATACCGGATGAACTGAAAGAAGAAGCCGAAAAGTGGAGAGAAGAACTGGTCGAGGCAGTTGCAGAAGCCGACGAGGACCTGATGATGAAGTATCTCGAAGGCGAGGAGATCACTAAGGATGAGATCCGCGCTGCAGTAAGAAAGCTGACCATAGCCAATAAGATGGTCCCGGTCACATGCGGATCAGCATATAAGAACAAAGGCGTTCAGATGATGCTGGATGCAGTGGTCGAATATATGCCGTCACCGCTGGATATCCCGCCAATCAAGGGAATCATACCTTCCAATAAGCAGGAAGCAGAAAGACCGGCTGACGACAATGGCCATTTTGCAGCGCTGGCTTTCAAGATCATGGCAGATCCATTTGTCGGTAAACTGGCGTTTTTCAGAGTTTACTCAGGGACGCTCAAGACAGGTTCATACGTATATAACTCAACAAAGGGCAAAAAAGAGCGTATCGGAAGGATACTGCAGATGCACGCCAACAAGCGTGAAGACATCGACGTAGTATATTCCGGTGATATCGCGGCTGCTGTAGGTCTCAAGGAGACCACTACAGGCGACACGCTCTGTGACGATAAGCATGCGATAATACTTGAATCCATGGAATTCCCTGATCCGGTCATTGAGATAGCCATAGAGCCCAAGACCAAGGCCGGCCAGGAGAAGATGGGGATCGCTCTTGCAAAGCTTGCAGAGGAAGACCCGACATTCAAGACCTACACCAATGAGGACACAGGTCAGACTATAATCGCCGGCATGGGAGAGCTCCATCTGGAGATCATAGTAGACAGGCTCCTCAGAGAGTTCAAGGTTGAGGCCAACATAGGAAAACCGCAGGTATCCTACAAGGAGACCATCACTCAGGAAGCGGATGTGGACTACAAGTATGCGAAGCAGTCCGGCGGACACGGCCAGTACGGTCATGTAAAGATAAAAGTCTACCCGAGAGAGCCGGGTTCCGGATTCGAATTCAAGAGCACTATCGTCGGAGGCGCTATACCGAAGGAATACATCCCGAAGATCGAAGATGGTATCAAAGAGGCCATGGAAACCGGCCCGATCGCGGGATATCAGGTAGTAGACGTGGGCGTAGAGCTGTATGACGGTTCTTACCACGAAGTAGACTCTTCAGAGATGGCTTTCAAGATCGCAGCTTCGATGGCTTTCAGAGAAGCCATGCAGAAGGGCAAAGGCGTTCTCCTGGAACCTGTATTCAAGATCGAGGTAACTGTACCTGAAGAATACATGGGAGATGTAATAGGAGATATAAGCTCAAGAAGAGGAAAGATCGAAGGATCTGACATGAACAACGGCGCAGTAGCCATCAGAGGATTCGTTCCTCTGTCAGAGATGTTCGGGTATGCAACAGACCTCAGGTCAAAGACCCAGGGAAGAGGAGTATACGTGATGCAGTTCGATCATTTCGAGAGACTGCCGGATAATCTTGTGGACAAGATCAACGGTTAAAGAATAATATGTTTTATTTATGCGCATAGGGAAAAGCGCAGGGAGGAAATAAAATGGCAAAAGAGAAATTTGAAAGGAATAAACCACACATCAACATCGGTACTATCGGTCACGTAGACCATGGTAAAACAACTCTGACTGCAGCCATCACAACAGTACTGCACCAGAGATATGACCTTGGCGGAGACGTAGCATTCGACGAGATCGACAAGGCTCCGGAAGAAAAGGAAAGAGGAATCACGATCGCTACAGCACACGTAGAGTATGAGACACCTAACAGACACTATGCTCACGTAGACTGCCCGGGACACGCTGACTATGTAAAGAACATGATCACAGGAGCAGCTCAGATGGACGGAGCAATCCTGGTAGTAGCAGCAACAGACGGCCCAATGCCGCAGACAAGAGAGCACATCCTGCTTTCAAGACAGGTAGGCGTACCATACATCATCGTATTCCTGAACAAATGTGACATGGTAGACGACGACGAACTTCTTGACCTGGTAGAGATGGAAGTAAGAGAACTGCTCGACGAGTATGAGTTCCCGGGAGACGACACACCGATCGTAAGAGGATCCGCACTGAAAGCACTGGAAGATCCAGCAAGCGAATGGGGAGACAAGATCGTAGAGCTGATGGAAGAAGTAGATAACTACATTCCAGAGCCAGAGAGAGATACAGACAAACCGTTCATCATGCCTGTAGAGGACGTATTCTCCATCACAGGAAGAGGAACAGTAGCAACAGGAAGAGTTGAAAGAGGTAAACTGAAAGTCGGCGACGAAGTAGAGATCGTAGGACTTACAGACGAGAAGAGAAAAGTCGTAGTAACAGGCGTAGAGATGTTCAGAAAGCTTCTTGACGAGGCGGTAACAGGCGATAACATCGGAGCACTGCTGAGAGGCGTACAGAGAGATGAGATCGAAAGAGGACAGGTACTGGCAGCACCGGGAACCATTCATCCGCACACAAAGTTCAAGGGCGAAGTATACGTACTGAAGAAGGAAGAAGGCGGAAGACATACACCGTTCTTCAACGGATACAGACCGCAGTTCTATTTCAGAACAACAGACGTAACAGGCGACCTGCAGCTTCCAGAAGGAACAGAGATGTGCATGCCTGGAGATAACATCACAATGTCGATCGAACTGATCACACCTATCGCTATCGAAGTAGGACTGAGATTCGCTATCAGAGAAGGCGGAAGAACAGTAGGCTCCGGCGTAGTAAGTGAGATCATCGAGTAATCACCTTTTACAGAGTGGTAGATAAAACTTACAGAGCAGGCAACAGCAGGCTCACACGATAAGAAAATTAAAGGACTGTCCATCGGGCAGTCCTTTTTTCATACCTTCATTTATTCCTATCTGCATCTATTCCTCCCTGCATCTATTCCTCCCTGCCTGCATCTATCCATCTATCTATCTATCTATCTATTCCTTTCCGGCCTTATCTGCCTTCCTCTAAGGCCGAAATCCGCAAACGTTGGAAAAGTGTTACCAAAAGGGCGAAAAAAGAAAAAGGTAACACTTTCATCGCGTTTGCGGCTGCAGGGGGGAGGCCGGAGAAAAGGAGATATAGAGCATGAGAGGAGCTGCCGTACAAACTTTCGTTTCAAACCGATGCAGCATATGATTCTGTAGTCATTGAAATAACACTGTTAT
>CAMCER010000124.1 GCA_945873875.1 uncultured Clostridia bacterium | reverse complement strand
GTCAGCATCCCGAAATAGTTGTTCTAATCGAGTGTTCAATTCATCTTCATCAGCCACGGTTTCTTGAAGACTGTGATATGTGGGAAGATTTCTATCCTCACAAATACGCAGAAAAACAATCTGGTTAATGAATTCCTGCACTACATCATTTAATACCTCTAAAGAATGATATCTTCCTCCTGCAGAATACAGTGCATTACTCAAAGACACGCGCCACTCGTTGATTTGTGACAGAAACATGTCATCTACTTGCTGCTTTTTGTTTCTTCCATCCGGAAATTGATCATCAAAATAAGAATCAAAATCACCAGAATAAACAGCATCCCTTGAAACAAGTGCTGCTATTTCATCAAACTTCTCTTCATATTCAGTGTAGTGGTATATCCTGTAACGGGCAGTTGTGGCTGGGTCGCCTTCCTCAGGAACAAAAGTACAATCATATAATATGAAGTATTCAAAATTTGTTAGAATTGCAACTTTATGTCCAGCATTCCATCCATATTTCCTTGCTTGAATAGCAGGCTTATTATCTCGACTAATATCTACAGCAGGTTTCTTCGCTTCTACAAAAAGTCTTGTAACGCCCCTCAATGTAAGTGAATAGTCAGGTCTATCGGTAGACGTTGAATAGTTTTCAGCGATGACCTCCCGGAATTGTGGTGCTAATCCTTTCTGATTTGCAACATCCCAACCCAGCATTTCTAAAAACGGATCTATGTATTCTATCCTACAGGAATGCTCATTATAGTAGTTGTCTGGTCTTTTATAGAAACTCAAATTATCGTCAAAACGAGAAACCAGTGCTCTTAATTCGGCAATCTCCATCTATTTCCCTTTCTCCTCATTAGTAGAAACATATTCCATAATGTCCCCATAATCCGTTCCAAGAGTCTCGCAGATTTTTCCAAGCACCCCAAGCGTGACTTCTTTGTCGCGCCGGAGTTTAGTCATTGTGTTCGGAGCAATCCCAGCAGCATGCATTAAATCTGCTTGGCTCATATCTTTATCGATTAGTAGTTTCCAAAGGCGTTTATAGGATACTGCCATTACACACCTCCCCTTTTGCTAAACGGATGTTTTTATTATAGCATGAGGGGTTCTCATCTTCAAGATTTAATCGCACGACCTTGCGATTGCAAAAACAAGAAAAAAGCAGCCCCCAGACTGTTTCCAAGGGCTGCTACTACTAATTCAAATAAGCCGATCCGTCCATCATATCTCCAAAGAAATGCTCCATGCCCAGAGCCATCACCTTATAGATGTCGCCCTTATTACCACCGAGCCCATATACCAGAGCATCGACTTCGGCCTTCTCCAGACCAGGCACACCGTGCTTCTTCTCATACTTTGCAATAACCTGCTGCAATACTTCTGCGTGATTAATTTTAGTCATCGTGCTGCCTCCTGAATTGTATCTATCCGAGAAATAATTAATTTGCCTTCCTCGCAGTGAACCTCGATATTATCACCGCAATCAAATCCCAGCCTTTCAAGCTACTGGCCTTTCAGCATGATCGTTGGCGGATCTTTATACCACTTGCCCACTGCGCCATAAACCTTGAGTTTCCTTATCTTTTTGTCCTTCATATTGACCCCTTTCCTATTTGAGCAGTTTTGCTATACGGTTGTCCAAATGTGAAAAAGTCACGATATTTTCATAGTTACGCTAAATCTTTCATACATAACAAGTTACATATTCACCCCACCTCGTTGCACAGATTCAAGGCCGTTCTAGAGCAATCCAGATCACTACGGAGTGCTCCAAAAGCCACGATTGCAAGAAAGCCCGTGTTTCTGCGCTTTCTACGGCTTATTCAATTAGCTTTTGCTCTGAAAATGGCGATTCACCTGTGAATAGGACACCTCTGTGGGCAAGTGAAACAGCCCCCGGCTTCGGCCTCAGTCCTCCTCCCAGAAGACCTGCTCTGGTCACCGTGGTGTGAGGCGCTACGAAAGGTCTTTCACTTACTATCTGTTTTTCTTCAGACAGTTTCCCGGCCACGCTGTATATCTGAGTAAGCTCAAGGGCTCCTTCATAATCAAGATCAGGCATGATCCCCGGCATCCGTCTTGCCAGCATAGTCTTTCCCACACCGGGACTTCCCAGCATAAGTATGCCGTGGGCTCCTGCCGCGGCAACTACTGCAGCCCGTTTGACATTCTCCTGTCCGATGACTTCACTGAAATCCTCACTTTCTCCGCTTTCTCTCTGGCGGTGCAGAATGTCAGGAGAACTGTAGCAGCCGCATATCTTTTCACCTGTATATATGGCTGCCGCCTCTCTGAGATCATCTGCCGTATAGATCTTTATATCTTCAAGGATGGATATCTCCTCAGCATTGCCTCTGGGGACTATCATGCGCCTTATCCCTTTCTTCCTCAGGCCGATGGCCATGGGAAGCGCTCCTCTTACCGGAAGCACTCTGCCGTCAAGAGACAGTTCTCCCATGATCCCCCAGTCATCCGGCTTTCCTTCCAATCCGGATGAGCTTCTTTTCTTCTGCTTTTCCAGCATCAGTATCCCTAATGCCACAGGAAGGTCGAAGTGGCTTCCTTCTTTTCTCGTCGCCGCAGGGGAAAGATTCACTGTGATCCTGTTGGCAGGAAACCGGAAGCCTGAATTCATTATGGCAGGACGTATCCTTTCTCTTGCTTCTTTTATGGTCATATCAGCAAGGCCTACGATGTTCAGTGCAGGAAGCCCGGGGTGGACATCTGTCTCGACCGTTACCAGCTCTGCTTCTATGCCCCAGAGCGAAGCCGTCATTATTTTCGTAAGCATCAGGCTCTCCTTTCTGCTAGAACGCGTTCTGTATGTGGTTTATCCCGATCTCGATAACGTCCATTTCTATCCCGTGATAGAATCTGCCGCAGCTTCTCAGATACTGCAGGGCCGCCTTCCTTATGTGCTCCTGCTTATATCTGCTCACTGCCTCGCAGGGAGAGCCGAAGGCGGCATTTCTCCTGGTCTTGACTTCGACGGCTTTCAGTATCCCGTCTCTTTCTGCCAGGATATCTATCTCTCCTTCTCTGCATCTGTAGTTTCTCTGGAGTATGCGGAATCCCTGGCTTATCAGGTATTTTTCCGCTGTGTCCTCCCCTATTTCCCCAAGCTTTCTGTTATTCATTTCATTACCCCTTTATCTGTATTTGTTTAACTTGATTTCCATTATATGTAAATAACATGGTCCGTCAAGACCATGTCCGAAATACCGTCACAAGTTATTCTTTTACTCTTCTTTACCTAATACGAATTTTTCCACTGCACGGGCTACCCCGTCTTCGTTGTTAGAAGTGCTTATATAAGAAGCCATCTGCTTTACCGGCTCTTTGGCGTTGCCTACAGCCACGCTTATACCGGCTTCTTTCAGCATATCGATATCGTTGGGGCTGTCGCCGCAGGCCATCATCTCTTCCCTGCTTATGCCCAGCATCTTCTGGAGCTGTGCGAGAGCGTTGGCCTTGCTGGTGGTGGCCCCTCCTATCTCCCAGTTATTATCAAGGGAAGAAGTAACAGTAGCATTATCGATTCCCAGGAGCACAGGATGCATTTTCGCCTTGGCTTCCTGTGTTTCAAAGAAAATATTGATGTTTTCGATTTTGTCTTTATTTGCAAGGAGTTTTTCCATCAGACCTTCTACAGGATTTCTGGTCTTCATCACGTACTCCCTGTATCTGTATGTCTTTCCGCCATTTTTGATATAGTCATACAGTTCTTTTTCTATGTAGGCCCTGCCGTCTATGAATATCTCCACCTGATGTCCGCAGCCGTTCAGTATTTTTTCCGCTTCGACCACTGCTGCCGGATCAATACAGTTCCTGCTTATGACCTCTCCTGTCTTCAGATCCTTCACCATGGCGCCGTTGGATGTGACCACGTAGTTCATGCCCTTTATGGACATCACATCTTCAGGAAGCGCCTCAAAACAGCGCCCTGTGGCCATTACCACATAGACGCCCTTTTCTATAGCCTCCTCCAGGGCATTTCTGGTCCTGTCTGTGAGTTTTCCGCTGCTGTTCAGTGTAGTCCCGTCAATATCAAGTGCGATCAGCTTTATGCCCATTATTTCAGTTCTCCGATCATATATCTGAATTCACTGTTTACCTGTCTTACTTTTTTCATGGAGCTGGAGTCTCCGTGTCCCGGATAGATGATGATATCATTTTCCCATTTATCCACCACGTTTTTCAGGCTTTC
>CAMCER010000123.1 GCA_945873875.1 uncultured Clostridia bacterium | reverse complement strand
GCAACTCTTATGTACCCGGTCATCCCGAGAGAATGGCAGGAACGTACAAGAGGAGCTGTAGTTATCAATGCTGAAGACTGTATAGGCTGCGGAATGTGTCAGAGAAAGTGCCCGACCAACGCTATCACAGTCGACAGAAACGCCGGTACATGGGAGATCCAGAGAATGCAGTGCATCCAGTGCGCTCACTGCACAGAGGACTGTCCTAAGAAATGTCTCTCTATGGATCCGAAATACACTGAGCCGGGAACAGAGAAAGTCATCGACACTTTCGAGATCCCGACTAAGAAAGCTGCTCCTAAGGCAGACGGCGGCAGTGCAGATGCCAGCGGAGACGGAAAAGTCAAGTGCAATACTGACGAATGCGTTTTCTGCGGACTCTGTGCTAAGACATGTCCTGCTGACGCCATCACAGTAAACCGTGATGAGAAGAAGTGGGAAGTAAGCGATGACTGCATCGGCTGCGGCGCATGTGTAGACAAGTGCCCGAAAAAGTGTCTTGAACTGTAGACGATTCTAAAAGACAATAAAAAGACTGCTCTTATCTCAGGGCAGTCTTTTTTTCGTCTTTTGAAAAGCTCTATGCTTCTGCTGTGCCGGCAGTTTCAGTTTCTGCCGGATCGTCATCCAGGTATGAAAGATCAGGATTTGATTCTTCTATAGTCTTGTCGAATTTTTTGTATTTGCGTATCAGCACTACCAGACTTGCAGTTGCTGCTGCCATTATCAGTGCTGCGAACATGCCTCCGAAGTTGGCGATGATCTTTACTCCGTCAACACCGACAGCAGCGATCATGATGTATCCTACTGCCATTGGTATGATGGTCCATACGATCTTGAGCCAGTTCTTTGCCTCGGGGCTCTCAGGTGAGATACCGGTAGATGAAATGCCTGCCATTACCAGAGCGTTGGAGTCGCATGCGGTTACGGTGGAGAGGAAAATGAGTATTACGAACAGTACGATTATCACGAATCCTCCCGGCATTGAAGCCAGCATCTCATATGGAACGTTCTCTACGCCTTTGTCGTAGGCAGCTGCAAGGTCTGCCTGACCTGAGTGGTTGACCCACAGAGCTGTTCCGCTGACGATGATCATCCAGATGCCTGACATAGCAGCACATACACCGACGTACATTCCTATCATCTGTTTTACGGTCCTGCCTTTTGCGATACGGCCCATGAATGCGCCTGATGTCGGTGCCCAGGCCATCCAGCTGAACCAGTAGAAGGTGGTCCACCACTGCGGCCACTGACTGTCTACAGACTCACCTGTTATAAGTATCCTTTCGAGGAATGTCCCGGCGAAGCCTCCCAGCGCTTCTGTTGACAGATTCAGCAGGAAGGACAGATTACTCATTATGAGCAGGAATACCAGGAATATGCCGAATCCCACTACGTTGATGTTCGACAGCATCTTCAGACCCCTCTGCAGTCCGGAAACGGCAGAGCAGATAACTGTGACTGCCAGGATTATGCCGATTATGAGCCAGAGGCGCTTATCCGACGGAAGGCCTGTGATCTTGGCTATGCCGCCTGAGATGTTCATGAAAGCCTGCGCCACACTTCCTGCCATGCCGCAGCCGATAGCAAAAAGTGTTATGCCGTCTATGACCTGCATGAATGTTTTTCCATAGACTCTGTCGCCCAGAAGAGGGGATATCTCAGAAGCTATCGAAAAAGGCTTCTTGGCGTTGTAATACATGAAGGCGAACACTACCCCCGGAAGGGTGTACATGGCATAGGGGACTATGGTCCAGTGGAGGAACATGGTCTCCATGGCGAATTTAAGAGACTCAGGTGAAGCGGGCTTCACTCCGTAAAGTTCAGTCGGCGGGTACAGATAGTGCGCTATAGGTTCTCCCGGCCCCCAGAAGAGGATCCCTGCGGCCATGGTGGTACACAGAGCTATTGAGAACCAGCTGAATGTGGAAAGCTCAGGCTTTGCTTTCTCACCGCCTATACGAACGCTGCCGAATTTCGAAAAGGCGGCCCAGAGGGATATCACAACTATGGCAAGAGCCAGTATACTTGCCGCCCATCCGATGTTCTTGATGATCCAGTTGTTGATGGAATTGATGATCCCAAGGAAAGTTTCTTTGCTCGCCATACTTATGACAACGAAGACTGCCAGGATAAGAAATGGCGGGAAGAAAGCTATCTTTCTCAGTTTGTTGTTTTCCATAAGCATCAAAGCTCCTTTCTTTTATATAAATCAGGGCGCATATCATCGAGCAGAGTGCTGCTGCGCCTCATTTCACTGACTTTGTCAATATCTATATCGGCATATATGATGTTTTCCTCTCTGCCTTTGCATTCAGAAAGAACACTTCCGTCAGGCCCACAGATCATGCTCCTTCCGGCGAAGACATCGTCTTTGCATGTGCCGGTCCTGTTGACTGCAGCCACATATACCAGATTATCCAGAGCTCTGCACGGTATGTTCAGTTCCCACCATCTGGTGAAATACGAGCTTCCTCTCCAGGCCGCAGGCACCAGCAGCAGCTGGGCGCCTTTCCGGGCCAGTATGCGTGATGTTTCAGGAAAGCACACATCGTAACAGATGAGACAGCCGATCCTTCCCAGAGGAGTGTCCCATACAGGAAGATCATCTCCTGCGATAAGACAATCTTTTTCTTTGCCGATGAGATGAGTCTTGGTATAGCTGGCTATGGTTTTCCCGCTGTCGTCTATGAGGAATGCGCAGTTTCTGGTGCCGTCATCATCTTTGCAGAAGAAGGGGATAAGAACGAATACGCCAAGTTCAGCAGCCAGAGCAGAAACGGTCCTCATATATCTTCCGTTTCTTCTGGCAGCCATCTCAGCTATCCTGTCTATGTGATATCCGTCATATCCCGCGAAGGAACCTTCAGGAAAGCATATGAGCTTTGCACCGCAGGCCGCGGCCTGACGTATTTTTTCACATATCAGGATCACATTGTTTTCCGTGTCATATAGTTTTATGTTCGCCTGTACCAGCGCGATCTTATACTGCTTCATCCCTTGATACCTGTGCTGTCGATCAAAAAAGAAAACCATACGGGTACGTTAATATAAGTACCTCTGCGTTATTGAGATATATTCTGTAGCGTTTTAGCCGCATAAGATAGAGTTGTATTGGATTCGCTACCCTGCAGACTGTGAAAAGCTGATCAAAGAATAGTATGTGTCTGCTGAAAAGTATCCCTTCTGTAAATGATATGCAGATCAGGTGTCTGATCTGATTGTATACATTTTACCAAAAGAATACGATTTTGTAAACCTTATGGCTCTGAAGGGCTGAAACAGGCATGCAGGATTGTTAAAAAAACAACAAACACGTTGGAATTTCAATGCATTCAGATACATATGTATTTTGTATTCTTTTTAGTACAAGTTGACAGTCAACGTTCCATATAATAAAGTATAAAGTAGCATGATTGTATTATTTTTACGCATATCATACTCGTGAACAAAGAAAAATATTGATAGATATGGAGGGAAAAATGGCTAAGAAAAAGATGAAGACCATGGACGGTAATACGGCTGCCGCATATGTTTCATATGCATTCACAGACGTAGCTGCCATCTACCCGATCACGCCGTCATCACCGATGGCTGAGGTAGTGGATGAAATGGCCGCGCATGGCGAAAAGAACATTTTCGGACAGGAAGTAAAAGTCGTTGAGATGCAGTCTGAGGCAGGCGCTGCCGGAGCTCTTCACGGATCACTGGCATCAGGCGCACTGACTACCACATACACTGCTTCTCAGGGCCTTCTGCTCATGATCCCTAACATGTATAAGATCGCCGGAGAACTGCTGCCGGGAGTATTCCACGTTACAGCAAGAACAGTCGCTACTCACGCGCTGTGTATCTTCGGTGACCACTCAGACGTAATGGCTACCAGACAGACAGGTTTCACACTCCTGTGCTCAAGTTCTGTTCAGGAAGTTATGGACCTGGCAGGTGTAGCTCACCTTTCAGCCATCAAGTCAAGCGTTCCTGTACTTCACTTCTTCGACGGATTCAGGACATCACACGAGATCCAGAAGATTGAAGTCATAGATTACAAAGACCTGGCTAAACTGGTTGATAAGAAGAAAGTCAAAGAGTTCAGAGACTACGCACTCAATCCGGAGCATCCTGCTATCAGGGGTACAGCTCAGAACCCGGATATCTTCTTCCAGGCAAGGGAAGCTTCACAGAGTTTCTTTGACAAT
>CAMCER010000122.1 GCA_945873875.1 uncultured Clostridia bacterium | reverse complement strand
CTTGATCTATTCATATCACATTATCTGGAGAAGAAATATCAGATACAGACCCTCAACACTGTTGAGGCCTACGTGACACTTCCCCACCAGACCATAGTCCTAAACGGTCTCAATGAGATAGTTATAAAGGGCAGGAACACCTACGCCATCCACCTTAGCATCTCCATCGGCGGCAAGTTCATCGAGCGCTGCTCCGGAGACGGCATACTGGTAGCCACTCCTGCCGGAAGTACGGCATACAACTACTCTCTGGGCGGATCCATCGTCGACCCGAGGATCAAACTCCTTCAGGTGACACCTATCGCGCCTATGAACACCACGTCATACAGGTCCTTTACCTCAAGCATACTGCTTCCGTCCGACCTGCAGCTTGGCGTAGTTCCTGAAGAGATGCGCGACCCGACCATATTCATCATAAACGACGGCATCCAGCACAGATACAACAACGTAAGGAACATAGAGATAAAGTTCTCTGACAAGACTCTCAAGCTCCTTCGTTTCGAGAACTACTATTTCTGGGACAAAGTAAAAAGCAAATTCCTTTGATAACATATTTTAGAGGGACAGATGCGGGAATACACATATACCCTGACAAAAGAAGATGAAGAAACACCGCTCAAGGATCTCCTGAGAAAGAAATTTGATTTTTCATCGCGGCTGCGGGCAAAGATCAAACGGGAGCGCCTTGTTTTTTTGAATGGAAAAGACACGCCTATGTGGTCATGCGGCAAAAAAGGCGATGTGCTTTCCATCAGATTCCCTGAAGAAAGAAGTCATTTCACACCGGAAGATATACCTGTCGACGTGATCTATGAGGATCAGGATATCCTGGTCATAAACAAACAGCCGGGATACATATGCCATCCCACTAAAGGTCACGTGGCTCACACCATGGCCAACGGCATCATGAAATACATGCTGGATTCAGGTCAGTCGTTCAAGATAAGATTCATTAACCGGCTGGATATGGATACCTCAGGCATACTTCTCATAGGAAAGACTGCCCACGCCCAGTCCGACTTCATGAAAAAAGCGGAAAGTGCGGAGAAGATATACACGGCGGTAGTCACAGGAAATATTGAAAACGAAGAAGGTATCATTGACGCTCCTATCGGAACGATCGACCCTGAAAAGGTAGAGCGCGGCGTGGTCCCGGAGGAAAAAGGCGGTCTGCCCTCCCTTTCCAAGTACAGAGTCTGCGAAAGATTCTCTGTAAAAACAAAAGGCGGCGCCGTCAGGGATTTCACCCTGGTGCGGGTGCTGATAAAGACAGGAAGGACCCATCAGATAAGAGTCCACATGGCGCACATCGGACACCCTGTAGTGGGAGATCATCTGTACGGAGAGGAAAACCCCTTCCTTATCGAAAGGCACGCTCTCCACGCAGAGGAGCTATCATTCGAACATCCTGCCACCGGGAAGAAGGTCCACTTCCATGCTGAGAAGCCGGAAGACATGAAGCGTCTTATCAGGCTGCTTAGAAACGGGACAGATAAAGACAAGACAAAGGCTCAGGATACGGAAAACATAAAAAGGAATTATGTATATATAGTAAGATGCGCCGATGATTCTCTCTATACAGGCTGGACCACCGATGTGGAAAAACGGATACAGGCCCACAACAGCGGAAAAGGCGCTAAATACACCAGGAGCCGGGGTCCTGTTACCCTGGTGTATCACGAGGAGCTGCCCACAAAGGAAGACGCTTTAAAGCGCGAAGCCCAGATCAAGAAAATGAGCCGCGAAAAGAAACTGAAGCTCGTTGAAGAAAACCAGTGCGGATCAAAAAACAGGAAATAAAAAAACTGCCCTCTTTTGCGGATCACCGCACTTTCAGGCAGTCTTTTTATTTGTGCATTTTTTCCTTTTCTGTCCGTGTCGCGGATAGTTATTTCTTTTTCTTCTTCGTCTTTTTAAGAGCTATCTTTACCTGCTTGGCGAAGTGGTCGATGGCCTTTTCGTCTATCGCAGGCTCTATCCCTGATTTTTCAACGTTTTTTATCAGCATCTTCACAGCCACACGTTCAGATCCGTGAAGATTTTCCGGATTCAGCTCACCTCCGAAGGAGCCTGTGGCCATAGCCAGCTTCTCAAGATCGCTGTTAAGGTTCTTATGTATGTAGATCTCTGAATCATCCGGATACGCGTTGCATATGAAGAATCCGAAAGGCTTGGCTCTCAGATACACCCTGTTTTTCGCGATATATCTTCTGGCTTTCTTCTGGATCTTTCCCAGCCTTATGGACGAACCTACGATGATGGCATCATAATCCATGGTGCCCGGATCATATCCGTCCAGATTGCATACTACCACGTCAGCGAACTCTTCAAGTCTGTCTGCCAGCATATTGGCGCATTTCTTGGTCACACCGGACCTGGTGGAATAAGCTACAAGTATCTTCATTATCTGTCCTCCAGCAGTCTTTCGACTATCTCAACATCGGAAGGCGTATCTATATACTGGGTCCCCCTCTTCTGTCTGGTCTCGCGTCCTTTGCCTGTGATCAGGACCACCGTGTTTCCGTCAGCCTCATCTACCGCTTTAGTAATGGCTTCCTGTCTATCGTCGATTATATCATACTCTGTGCCGAAGGATGCCACATATTCTGATATCTCCTTTGATATCTTTGCGATGGGCTCTTCTCCTGCGTCTTCTTCAGTGATATATACCTTGTCAGCAAACTCTCCTGCAAGGCTCCCCAGCTCTCTCCTTCTTCCCAGGGCTTTCTTACCCGGGCACCCGAAGACTATGGTCACCCTGCTGTCCTGGAATTCCTTGTGGATGGAATCGAAGAGATACTGGAAACTCATCTTGTTATGAGCATAGTCCACTATGACAGTCATGCCGGACTTCTTTCCTCTGAATATCTCCATCCTGCCGCTGACTCTGGCTTTTTTAAGCCCTGACTTTATGTACTCGAGAGGCACGTTGAGGCAGTAGCACATGGCGATGGCCGCAAGAGCGTTCTCCACGTTGAAGAGACCGTGCATGGTTATCTTGAACTTCTCATCGAAGCTGTCGCACTTCACTTTGAATGTTATGGCGCTGTCTGATGTGACTATGTCATAGCCGTATATATCAGCACCTTCCTTTGTCCCGAAAGTGACGATCTTTTCGGCGCATTTGCTGGCCCGGGCCGCTGCCAGAGCATCTTCACTGTTGTCGCAGTCCAGATTGACGCATACGTTTCTGCACTGGCTCATGAGTATCAGCTTGGACGCAAGATAATCGTCGAAATCCGGATGCTCGATATCGCTGATGTGGTCTTCTCCTATGTTCAGGAAACAGCCCACGTCGAAGATCATTCCGGACACTCTGTCGTATTTCAGAGCCTGGCTGGATACCTCCATTGACGCGTACTCGATGCCGCTGGTCACAGCGTTATCGAAGTGTCTGTAAAGATCCATGGTCTCAGGCGTGGTCAGATGCGACTCCTCCTTGATTATCCCGTCATAATTATCGATGCCTGATATGACAGCCGTTTCAGGTTTTCCTTCCTTCTTCATCCAGTCATCCAGGATGTACTTCATGAAGTATGTGGTGCTGGATTTTCCCTTGGTGCCTGTGATGCCGATGACGGTCAGGTCCTTCCAGACGCAGTTATAGTACTCATTGGCGATGACTACCATGGCCTTGCGCACGTCGCTGACCAGTATATACGGGATGCTCTCATCTGCCTCGTCATACTTTTTCTCACTGACATAGGCAAATGCTCCGCCCTCAATGGCTCCCGCAAGGTACTGACTCTTGAAATGAGCGCCCTTGCAGACGAAGAGAGTTCCGTATTTCACATCCTGTGAATCGAATGATATATATCTGACATCCCGGCCTGCATCCTGGCTTTTATCTACAGTGCATTCTTTGAGAAGCCCTTCCTTTTCAAGCAGTCCGGCATATTCTTTAAGGCTGTGATAATTAGTTACCATTTATTTTTTCCCTTTCAGTTTCTTTCCGCTTTTTTCAATAGCTTTCTCCGCCACCACTTCCATGGCGTCTACATATATTCCGTCAAGGCCGAATTGATACATGAAGCACGAAAGCTCCGTGCAGGCCATAAGGATGCGGTCGCATCCCTTTTCTTTCATCTCTTTTTCAATGGGCAGGATGTCCTCTTTATTAAGCGGGCCTCCGTCTTTTACCCCGTCATAGATTATCTCCATGACCTTCTTCTGCATCTCTTCAGATGGGAGCACCGGCTGG
>CAMCER010000121.1 GCA_945873875.1 uncultured Clostridia bacterium | reverse complement strand
GAAGAGCGCATGCCTCTCGTCAACAGGAAGCTGGCTTCACTGACTCTTCCCGACGGCGTTATTATCGCCGCTATACACAGAGGCTCTGAAGCCATCATCCCTAACGGAGATACCATCATCCGGGAAGGTGACCGGGTCATGATAATAGCGCTTCTTTCTGAGATAAAGAACATAGAGACTCTCATGCGCACGCAGTCCAAGCTTCACTTCGGGGGATAAGGGGCCTTTCTTACCATGAATCTCAACTGGAAAGGTATTATAAAAATATCCGGCATCTGCTGCCAGATCATAGGTGTCGTCATGATACCGTCTGTGATAGTATCCCTCATCTACGGGGAATACCGGACCGCTATGTATTTTATCATCACATCTGCAGTGACCATTGCCGTGAGCCTGGTGCTCACGAAAGCAACGAAAAACGCACCAAGAAAACTGAAAATGCGTGATGGTTTTCTTATAGTCACTCTCGTATGGTTCATAGCCGCAGTCATCGGAGGCATCCCCTACATGGTCACCGGCACCATCACAGACCCCTTCAAGGCTTTCTTCGAAGCATGTTCAGGGTTTTCCACTACAGGAGCATCTGTCATCAGTGACTTTGACAGCATCCCTCAGGGTGTCATCTTCTGGCGCTCATTCACACACTGGATCGGCGGCATAGGCATAATCATAATCGCCATCGCCCTGCTTCCTTCCCTGGGCCTCGCGGGCCAGACGGTAGCCAGAGCAGAGACTCCGGGACCGACCTTGGATAAGATCACACCTAAAATGACCGATACGGCCAAATACATCTGCATCATCTACGGCAGCATGACCGTATGCGAGACTGTACTCCTTTGTGTTGGCGGCATGGGGCTGTTCGATTCCCTCATAACGACTTTCGGCTCCGTAGGGACCGGAGGATTCACCAACCACGATGTGAGCATCGAATACTATTCTTCAGCATACATCGACGTAGTAGTGACCGTGTTCATGCTGCTGGCAGGAACCAGTTTCAGCCTGCACTACCAGGCTCTGAAACAGGGACCTAAAGTGTATTTCAGAAACTCTGAATTCAGGTTCTACATATTCATCGTCCTGCTGTTTTCCGCAGTGATCGCCATAGACCTTTATGCCACAGGTACGGCTTCATCTGCGGGCGAGGCTGCTGACAACGCGTTTTTCCAGACAGTATCCATCGCCACCACCACAGGCTTCAATAACACGGATTTCGGGCTCTGGCCTGAGCTGAGCAAGATGCTTCTGTTCATACTCATGTTCATAGGCGGCTGCTCCGGATCTTCTGCCGGCGGTATAAAGGCAGTGCGTATACTCATAGTCATAAAATACATAAGGAAAGGCATTGCCATAAGGCTCCATCCCAACGCCGTCATGGACGTAAGGATCAACGGACGCCGCGTACCATCATACACCATGTCCTCAACAGTGACATTCATATTCATGTATGCTGTTGTGCTGGCAGTGGGCACGCTTTTAGTGTCTTTCGACAACGTGGAACACATAGCCAGTTTCTCAGGCGTTTTATCATGCCTGGGGAACTTCGGACCGGCTTTCGGTCTGGTAGGGCCTGAGATAAATTATTCGGTATTTTCCGACTTTTCATCTACTGTGCTGGCAGTGCTGATGATAGCCGGAAGACTTGAGCTCATAACGTTCCTGGTGCTTTTCACACCGGAATACTGGAGACCCGGACACTGATCAATAAGGAGTTCATATGGCTGCAGGAAACAGAACACTTAACTACAAAGCTATACTGAAACTCAACGGGATCATCCTTCTTATCGTTGGTATTTCCATGATCCCGGCTTTGCTGTGCTCTCTTTACTACGGGGAGCCTGAGACCACCGCAGGGCTTCTGAAATCCATGGCTATCATCGTACCCCTTGGTATAATACTCTTCGTCTCCATGAGGTTCTCAAAGACCATATTCAGGGCAAGAGAAGGCTATATAGCAGTAGCCACATGCTGGATAACAGCATCTCTTTTCGGCATACTTCCCTATCTTCTGACAGGTCTTACCGGATCCTTCACAGACGCTCTATTCGAATCCACAGTCGGTTTTACCACCACAGGAAGCTCTGTCATGGACGTGGGCATTTTCTCAAAGGGCATGCTCATGTGGAAAGCCACCACCAACTGGATAGGAGGCATGGGAATACTTATCTTCATCATATCCGTGTTCCCTGCTCTGGGCATAAACGGACAGGTAATAGCCCGCCTTGAGACGCCTTCACCTGTCCTTGAAAAATCAGCTATCAGAATGACCGATACTGCTAAGATACTCTATATCACATATATATCTTTCACGCTGCTTGAATTCGTTTTACTGGAGCTGGGAGGACACATGTCCACCTTCGATGCACTGGCCAACTCCATGAGCTGTGTAAGCACAGGAGGTCTGTTCCTGCATCCGGGCGGGCTGGCATATTACAACAGCGCCTATGTGGATGCTGTGATCTGTATCTTCGCTGTCATCGGCTCGATAAACTTCATAATGTATTTCTATCTGCTGAAGAGGAATTTCACCGCCATAAGAAAGGACACTGAGCTTCGGATATTCCTGATCATCCTTGCATGCGCGGTTCTGCTGGGATTCCTGGTCCTCTGGCTCACCAACGATATGGGTCCGGGAGAAGCTTTCAAGATAAGCACAGTACAGGTCATCAGCAATATGACGACCTCAGGCTTCTCATATACCAGTATCATCTGGCCTTCATTCTGCCAGATGCTGTTCCTGATACTCATGTTCATCGGAGGATGCTCTGCATCTACCAGCGGCTCCCTGAAGGTGGTCCGCATCATATTCCTCTTCAAATACATAAGAAGAGGCATGTTCAGGAGGCTCCATCCGAGAGCCATAACATCCATAAAGCTCAACGGCAGACCTATCCCTCCGGCTGTAGTATCTTCCATATCCGTATTCATACTGGCGTTCTTCGGCTTCTTCCTGCTGTCGTGCATAATACTGTCGCTTCAGGGATTCAAGTTCACCACTACCATGAGCACATCCATCGCCATGATGTCCAACTGCGGTCTGGCTCTCAATGACGCAGGCATGCTGGTGGATAATTTCACCTCTTTCGCATGGCCTCTCAAGATATACATGTGTCTGCTCATGCTGGTAGGAAGACTGGAACTTTTCACTATCATCGTGCTTTTCACCAGAGCCTTCTGGAACAGGAGCAAATAAAAACGGGACCCCATAAAGGCCCCGTCTTTTGTTATATTATGAGCATTTTCATGCCTTATTCTGCCACAGCTTCTGGTTCTGCGCTTTCTTCCGGTACTTTCATTTCAAGTACATCTTTAGTCTCTCCGAAGTTAGCAATGTAATCTTTCTTTATATCCTTCAGGAACACCACCACCGTAGCGATGCAGATGACTGTCATCGGTATGGCAACGACTACTGCAAATGACTGGAGCGGTTTCAGTCCTCCCAGCCACAGAAGTGTAGCAGCAGCAAGGGCTACCAGAGCTGCCCAGAGTATCCTCTGCCATGTCGGAGCTTCATCGTTGATGGTCTTTCCTTTATGGGCCACATTAGCCATTACATAAGTACAGGAGTCATATGTGGTCGATGAGAATATGAACATCGATACTATGAAGCATGGCGCCAGTACAGTTCCTATAGGAAGATCCGTGATGACTTTGGCTACCGCTGCAGCAGCACCGCTGTCATTGTAGATGGAAACAAGGTCGTTTCCCTGTTCGGTCATGGAGTACATAGCACTTCCGCCGAGGATAGCGAAGGAGACAAAGTCGCCGATGGAGCCCCATAAGAACCCGCCGATAGCCACTTCTCTGATGGTCCTTCCCTTGGATATCTTGGCGATGAAGATAGCAGTGTAGGGCACTGCCGAAATCCACCATGCCCAGTAGAATATGGTCCAGTCCTGAGGGAATCCGCTCTTGCCGTATGGATCTGTATACAGAGCCATGCGGAAGAATTCGTTGATCATTATGCTCAAGCTGTTGGAGAAGTTGTTCATGATGAATATGGACGGTCCCAGCAGCAGCACTACCGCAAGAAGTCCGTAGACCAGATACAGATTGATCATGGACAGACGTTTGATGCCTCTGTCAAGTCCCAGTCCGGCACTGGTTGAGAATATCCCTATGAATATTATCAGCACTACTATATTCAGCATGGTCGTCTGCTCTACATTGAATACTGAAGAGATCAGTGCGCTTACTGTAGGCGATG
>CAMCER010000120.1 GCA_945873875.1 uncultured Clostridia bacterium | reverse complement strand
ATTTGTCCGTATGCACCCCGGAAACCGTCAGCTAACAGTTGATAAGTGATTAGTTCCTTATCACTGTTAAGCCAAAGCCTTTCGGGCTTTCTCAATATACTCAGCCGTATCTATAAAGAGGCCATGGCTTTTCCCCTTTAACTGCAATGCTGCCGGCCTCACAGCCGCTGAATGCAGGTCTGTCATTCAGGGTAGTTGAAGCTGTCTCTTTCACAGTCTATGGGCAGTAATATCTCTGTTATATAATCTTCGGGATCATCGGATGTATATATGTCGATGACATACCTTTCATAGGAATCTCCGGACAGTTTCAGTCCCCGGTCCGCAGCCCATTTCAGAGCCTTTTTATATGTATCTGAAATGCTGTCCAGCGGGCCCATATGATAGGCAGATACAGCCATAAAGCCTTCGATGCTGCGGATATTCTTCTTGCTTTGTGTATTGGGGTAAGACTGCTGGATAAGGGTGACTCCCGTTGTCACCATGTGCAACCTGCTCTCAAAGCTCCTGTTGTAAAGAGTGTACGCCCCGCCCACATCTATCATGGAGTGGCCGTCACTTTTAGCCATGGTGTAATGCTTCGTCTCCAGCTTAGCCTCCGAATACGGATCAGACACATCCAGCACACCTTCCATGCACATGTATGTTCTGGTCGGGATATGTTTTACGGTGATATTTTCAGGTCCGATCATCCTTACACGCTTTCCTTCGCAGAGGAGATCGTACCATCCCTTAAGGCTGTCCAGCCTGTTCTGATGATATTCTATCTGCTTTTTCGTTTCATCCATCTGCGTGCGGAAGATATCCACGTACTCATCAAGATCATTGGTAACCAGCAGTCTGCCGGCAGCCTCAAGTGAAAAACCTTCCTCAAGAAAATACCGTATCACCTGGACTCTTCTGAGAGTCTCCATAGTGAAGTATCTGTATCCGCTTTCCGATATGTGGTCCGGCTCGATGAGCCCTTTGGATTCATAAAGTCTCAGCGCCCTGCGCGTGACATCGCATATTTCAGCCGCCTGGCCTGAAGTGTATAACTGTTTATCTACCATTGTTCTTTTCCTCTGTTTTATTTATGATAACCGAAAGCATCTTTTTTCACAATACAGTGTTTGCTTTCATGCCGGCATCCTCCTTTGATCTGTCCGTTTCACTGAACAAGTCACTGCTCTTCTTTCGCGCCGAACAGGTCCATTCCTATGACCCCGACGGTTATCATCACAAGCCCGATGATATCCGCTGTATTAAGAGGCAGATGGAACCACGCAACTGAAACGATGGCAAGGAATACGATGCCTACCCCGGACCATACTGCGTAAGCGATCCCAAGGTTCAGCTCCTTAAGAGAAAACCCTAAGAAAACGGCGCTTACCACATAGATTGAAAAACAGATGACCGACGGAACGGGATTTGTGAAGCCTTCTGTATAACTGATGACAAAATTCCCGACCAGTTCAAGGATGACTGCTATTATGAACAGGAGCTTCGCTTTTGCTTTTTTCATAATACTACCGCCTTTCTTATATAGATCCGAAAAGATGTATCTCCGTGCATGCCGCGATTATCAGGACCATACACGCGACACCGGTCTTGGTCATTTTCTGCCTGAAAACTACCATGGAAATGATCGCCGACAGCACTATCCCCACACCGCAGAATACCGCATACGCGATGCTCAGATTGATCACCAGGATGGATCTGGAAAGAAGCACATAGCTGAGAGCGAAAAGCAGCACGCCGGCTATCCCGTACTTTTTATTTTTCATCCCATTGCTTGCTGTAAGTGCTGATGAACCCGCCACACATGCGATCACAGCAAGTCCTAAAAAAACATAACCCATTGACGCACCTCCACAATCGTTGAAATTCCAAAGGTTTCATTCATTTTTCAGCACCGATTATGAAGTTGGACCCAAGGTGAAAGTCAAGAGAAAAAAACATGAAAAACATGCGCTTTTTGTTTTTTTTCACGTACAGCAAGGGACCCTTGTACCTTTGAAAATGCAAAATCAAAGGAAAAAACAAAAAAGCGTGACACTGCGTCACGCTTCTAGTAATATCTGCCGGACATCTATCTGTGCCGTATCACTTCGAATCGCTGAAGTTTTACAGGCTCATCTTCTCCGATGCCGGCCTTGCGTTTTGCTATGGATATCTGCTGCTCCACTGTGTCGACCCCTTCAAGATCAGGCAGCAGAAGCCCGCGCCGCCCCATGCTGGTGACGATGACGCCGTAGCGCTTCACGTCAAGCTGGTCTTTCGATTCGATATCCTCCGGCGCACCCAGGACATCGACATTTATTTCAAGATACTTAAGCTCATCAGGCCTTATAGGATCAAACCTTGGATCTTTCGTCGATGCGCTGATGGCATTTTCGATTATCTCTTCCGCCAGGCTGTCTCTGGTCGGCATGATAGTTCCGATGCATCCCCTAAGAGACCCGTTCTCATGTATGGAGACAAAAGCCCCGGCCTTTCCTCTTTCCAGAGCTTCCGGCAGACCGTCGGGCACACTGATCCTCTTCCCTTCTCTTACAAAGCTTTCGACAGATGCCCGTGCCAGCCTTACATATTCATCCGAATTTTCCATCTGCTTTGAAACTTCAGCTGCTGAACGGTCAAGATACTTCTTCAGGAAATGCCTGTCAGGATTTTCTCCGCCCGGATGGAATGTGCATATGCCGTATCCTACGCCTGTCACATCCTCGTGAGAAAGCGCTTTAGCAGTGACTGCTCTTCCGTCCAGAGCCCCGGCCATTATCACGAATGATCTGTGGCCGCACTCTGCAGATTTTTCACAGAGAGTCTCGCTGAAATCAAAGAGTTCGCCAAATGCTCCCCGGGAGCATACATCCATTATCTTCTCATCATAAACCGGCCCTTCTTCTGCAAAACCGTAAGGGCCATATTTCTGCAGTTTGTGAGACAGATCCCCGCTTGCAACATATACTGCCTTTCTTCCGGTCTCCATGACTGCCTGCTGGACCGCCTGCCCAAAGGCATAATGATCAACAAGGCTCATGCCGGAAAGCCCGGTCCTGACAAGTTTGAAATCTTTATACTTCTGCTCTATGAAAAAAAGGGGCACCATGGTCCCGTGATCAAGATGCGGATCCTGCTCGCCGAGAGTACCCGCCGGCACGCCTTTCTCACAGGATATCTGACTTATCTTTTCCACCAGCTCAGTATCATATTTTTCATGGAAAGACACCTGAGGCGCCCTGAATCCGGCAAAGGAGCCGGAAGCCTCCTGGCCCGGTGATATGTGAAAATAGTCCAGATACATTACTGAATGAGGGCTGGATATGATTATGGTATCCGGCTCAAGATCTGCTATTTCATCTGCCACCATCTCATATGCTTTTATCGTCGCCTCCACCTGTTTTTCGCTGCCTTTGCCCACATCGGGAACTATCATAGGCGGATGCGGCACCATATATGCTGCGATCATCGACATGTTATCGCCTCCTGTAAATATCTGATCAGCTGCAAGCCGGTATCTCCAGAGAATCTGTTATCTCCCCCTGGGTACTGCCAGCCGGTATCGGCGCTGTCAGCAGTTTCCTGTATAAACGAACTTCAGATGCTCCCGTGCGATTTCCGCCAGGCGGTATATCCTGTCCACATCTGTGGGAGCACGGTCTGTCATATGAAAGCGTGGAAAGAATCTTGATATGTGCAGCGGGATCATCTCTCCGCTGCTGCCGTCACAGTTTTTCAGCCCTGCGATCCAGCGGCACATCTCTTTCATCTCTTCGTACGAATCATTTTCTCCGGGGATGATCAGTGTCGTCAGTTCCACGTGGCAGCGCTCTGCCGCCATGCTTATAAAATCCATGACCATCTTTCTGCTTCTTGAAAGCACTTCTTCATAGTACCTGTCCGAAAAGCCTTTCAGATCGATGTTCATGGCATCGACATACGGAAGCAGCTCATCAAGCACAGAAAGCCCGGCTGTCCCGTTTGTTACTAAGACATTCTTCATGCCCTTTTCCTTCACCAGCCTCGCCGTGTCCCTGACGAATTCATAGCCTGTCAGGGGCTCATTGTATGTGAAAGCGATGCCGATGTTTCCTTTGTCCTTTAGAGAATCTGCTTCTTCAGCAAGTTCCTCAGGGCTCATGAACGGCACGCGCCCTGAAAGCGCCATTGCAGTATCTGACCATGATATCTCATAGTTCTGACAGAAGGGACATCTCAGATTACACCCGTAACTTCCC
>CAMCER010000119.1 GCA_945873875.1 uncultured Clostridia bacterium | reverse complement strand
TTATATCTGAGATGAACACGTAATAGATACCGCCGTAGGCTTCAGTTTCCGTATAGTGCCCGTAGTCATCTACCCATCTTACTTCCCCGTCTTTTCTGATTATGCGGTATTCCACGTAATCCATACGCTCGTCATTTTTCCCGATCTGATCGTCGATAGAAGATTCCACAGCAGTATAATCATCAGGATGGAGCATCCCTCTGCAAGTGTATCCTGTGTATTCTCTGAAATCATCCAGATCCTCACATCCGAAGATGTCGAACACAGCCTGATTCGCGTAGATCAGTTCCTTCGGCTTTTCCGCTTTATATATGAAAAAGCCGCCCGGCATATGCTTTCCGATCTCCTCAACGACAGGGATCGTCTGTTCATTCAGTTTAAATTTCTCTCCAAACATATCTTCTCTCCATACGCATTTTCATCATTCGCCTTTTTTCAGGATCTTTCGTCCCGGCTTTTTTCTGTCACGCCTTACGGCAGTCAGATATTATCTTTTACCCAGGCTATGATATCATCAAGTGAGTCTTCCGCGTCTCCTCCTCTGATATCAAGTGCCTCGACAACTTCAGCATCCGGCTCCAGTGACTTTATGGAATCCACTGTACCGGAAAAACCGCTGCCCTCATGTGTAGCAAATACGTTTATTGTCTTCCCCGAGAAGTCGTATTTATCAAAGAATGAATACACCGGCATAGGCAGATCTCCCCACCAGTTAGGGAACACAAGATAGACAGTCTTTACTTTGTCCCAGTTTTCCGGAGCATCCTTCAATTCCGGTCTGGCCTCTTCTGACTGCTCATTGCTTGCCTGGTCCACTGTCTCGTCATAGTCTGCCGGATAAAGGTCTTTCACTGTTATCTCAAAAGTCCCGCAGCCAGCTTCTTCAGCTATAGCTTCTGCGATGATCTGTGCATTTCCTTTCACCTCGTCCCCGTCAGCGACTATGCTGGCGCTGGAATCAGCATCTATATCATCACCGAAATCAGAATTGCCGACTCTGCTGAAATATACTGCAAGAGAGCTTCCCTGACCGCTTTTACCTGCGTCTTCTTTATTTTCATCCTGCTTTTCGCTTTCATCATCGGCGGCCTGTTCCTCCTGCTGGGCCTTGCCGCTGTCTGATCCGCTGTCTTTTTCCGTGTCCTGGCTCCCGCATGCTGCTGTGAAAACAAGCATCATGAGTGCAATGAGCATTACCGTGATCTTCTTAAAACTATTCATTCTGTCTCCTCTCTGATTGCATCATCGTTTTCATTAGTATACAACCGATGGTCATGAAAAGTATCATTACTGATATATGATCCAGGAAGAAAAGCGCCCTCGGCTCGCTGAAGTCGAAAAAAGCGAAAGTCTTCCTCATGAACATGTAGTCTGCCAGCCCTCTTCTGACAAAAGCGAAAACCCCGTAGCAGGATACAGCTGCCGCCGCTGTGCAGAGGATCTTCCCTGCAGCAGGCCTTTTTTTCATCAGTTTCCCTACCGGCTGGATGAGATGGATCCCTGCATGTATGCATAAAAGCACGAATCCCCAGTAAGCACAGACCAGATGGATCTGCCTTGCGGCTGAGACGGCGCCTCCTGCATCTATGAATGTGTAAAGATGCTTCGACATGAGTATGCCGGTCACAGGCTGCAGGATCATGAAGACTGCAAGCAGCGCATTCAGGATCAGCCGGAGCACATCCGCAGGGGCAGGTTTTTTTCTCTTCAGAGATCTGTACCAGCCCCGGTTCATCACATGATGCACGATGAACAGCATAAACATCAGCGTACCTGCCGCCTCATGGAATGTCTCCCCTAAGAGGGAATACGCCATAAGCATCGGCAGCAGTATCACCATTGAAATGTCTATGATCCTTCTTCTGTCCATTTTATCCTCTCTGAAAGTTTTTTATATTCTACCACGAAATCACCTTAAGTACACAAAAAAAAGACAGCGCATGAAGCGCTGCCTCTGTATCAGGCATCATGCCTGCGATATGAAGCTTTCTGCCATTTCAGCCATCTCATCTGCCGCTTTCTGAGGCGACAGGATCTTTACATCCCCTCCGAACTGGAAGACCCAGCCGTAGAACGTCGGACTCAGCGCTACTTCGACTTCAGCTGCGAACAGGTCGTTTGATATGCGCCTGGTCTTAACGTCCTCACCGAAACGATCGATGATGTATTTCATGAGATAAGCGCGGCATTCAAGCTGCACTTTCACTTCTTCGCCGTCATACATTTCGAATATCTGTCTGGAGTAGTCATCAAGGTCGAAATCATCAGGCTGCTTTACAGCTTCCTCATCGAGGATCTCAGGTCTGTGGAGCCGGTCTGCCCGAAAGACTGACACGTTGCCATGTTTTTCTGAGAACCCCACTACATAGTAATAGTCCTCATTCCAGAAGAGAGCATATGGGCTCAGTTCATAGACTTCCCCGCCGTTTCTCAGGATCTTTTTTTTATCGACATCATATTCCGTATACTGGAAGGCGATCTTTCTGTTCTTGCTGATAGCCTCATTGACCGTATCGACTGAATAATAGATGGATTCGTTGCTGCTCTTGACGCGGTTAGTGGCATAAATATGCCGGTTCAGCTCATTCCTCTGGTTCTCACTGGCAAGTCCGGTCAGCTTGCGGCTCAGGGTCCTGCTCTTTTTTTCAGTGATGAACCTTGAAGATGACACTGCGTCGATCAGAAGCTTAAGCTCAGGTATCTCGAACTGCCGGTCTCCCCAGAAGTATCTGTTAGGCTTGCTGGCCACTGTGACGATATCGATCCCCGAATCCACCATCAGATCCAGATCGTTTTTCAGCGTCTTCTTATTGGCAGGCACACCGTTTTCCCGAAGATAATCGATCAGCTGGTCTGATGTGATCTGATGATCCTCATCTGTGTGTTCATAAAGCAGCTTCAGGAGCACCAGTATCCTGCGCTTTACAATGTCCCTGTTTTTCTCTTTGTTCTTTTCTTCTGTCATGATGACCCCTCTTTCTGATGATATTTTACTATCACCTGACATAAAGAAAAACAAAAAAAGCGGATATCAGGCAAAAACCGTAAATATCCGCCGTTCTACTTTCCTGCCTATTTTACCCGGACTTTGAATTTTACGGTCTTCCATCCGGATGCCTTATAGTTGGCAGTTCCTGCCGCTTTCACTTTTACCTTTACGGTATAAGTGCCTTTTTTCAGGCCTTTTCCTGCTGTGACTGTTCCTGTCTTTTTGTTTATGGTGATCTTCTTACTTCCGCTGAGTTTAGTGAATGTCAGGGCGCCTTTCCCTTTTCTGGTAAAGCTTATCACTTTTGATACGGCAAGCTTCTGGGCCTTTTTCTTCACTTTACTGCGTTTTACCACAGCCGTTTTCGCTTTTATCCTCAGCGGGTTTGCCGCCTTGTTTATCTTGTATGATGCCTTCAGGGTCCCGCTATAGTTGCCCTTACCTTCCAGAGTGACTGAAGCAGTTCCTGCATTTATGCAGTTGCTGTAGCTTACTGTATAGTCTGTCCCTGAAACAAGTACATAGTCTGCCTCTGTCAGTTTCACCTTCGGTCTGATGGATTTTCCTGTGTATGTGAAAGTGCCTGACGGCTTCGTGAATTTCAGGGCACTGATGCTTTTTTTATAGCGACTGATCGTTATATACTGCGTTTCTTCTGCATCCGGGCATGCGATCCTGTACGTGCTGCCTTTGTCCGCACTGAATATGACACTGCCCATGCCGACTGCTGTCACCGCTCCTTTTTCATCATACAGGAATATCCCTGTGCTTTCTGGATTTTCACTTGACACGATATATTTCCCGGTCGCCGGCGCTGTGAAACTGAGCATTCCTTCACTGTCAAGGAATTCGACATAACCTGTTCCGATCTCAAACTCGTCCAGATTCCTCACGATAAATGATATGCTGCAGTTTCCATCCTCCCCCGGGGCTTTGTTTACTGAAGTGATGAAGTAGTATGTTTTCCCTTCTTCCAGATCACAATACGAATCATTGTATTTTATTTCTGTCTCCATATCCTCCAGGATCTTCACATCGTTCAGTTCACCATCAGACGTCATTTCTGCGAAATAAACGCCATCTTCTTCTGGTGTGTACTTAAAGCATGCAGAAGCGCCTTCTTTTACCGTCTCGGTATATTCAGTTCCTGTATCCACACTGACGGCAGCAGTATCCCCGTTCTCAGTCACGCTGGCATTGAATGAACCGTAATAATTGCCTGTATCACTGAGATTTCCTGCATTGAAGTACAGGATATACCTCTTTCCCGCAGTCATGTTGAGCGTGATCTCCGCCCCGTCT
>CAMCER010000118.1 GCA_945873875.1 uncultured Clostridia bacterium | reverse complement strand
AGAGCGGACCGTGTTTGTCAGGACTTGAGTGATGATCTTCTGGTGCTTTCTGAGACCAACATGGAGAATATCTCTGCAGTAAGCGAGCAGATGGATTTCAAATTCATCGTCATCGACTCTATCCAGACCATGTACTCGGATGAGCTGGATTCTGCGCCGGGCAGTGTTTCCCAGGTCAGGGCCTGCGGCAACGAGCTGATGCGCATAGGAAAAGGAAGGAACATCCCCATCTTCATCGTGGCTCATGTGACCAAGAGCGGGGATCTGGCAGGGCCTAAGATAGTAGAGCATCTGGTGGACTGCGTGCTGCAGTTCAACGGCGAGCGCAGTCAGGATCTGAGGATACTGAGAGCCAGCAAGAACCGTTTTGGCACCACCAGCGAGATAGGCGCCTTCGAGATGACTGAGAAAGGCCTTGAATCCATACAGAACCTTTCCCGGAGCTTCCTTGACGGCATGGAGGAAAACACTGAAGGATCTGTGGCGGCGGCTGTCTATGAAGGGACACGTCCGCTGCTCATCGAGATACAGGCTCTCACTGCATCGACTAACGTGGGCTTTGCCCGCAGGACCAGTCTGGGCGTCGATGCTAAAAGATTGAACATGATAATAGCGGTCCTGGAGCGAAAAGCAGGACTCGATCTGATAAACAAGGACGTTTATGTCAATGTGGTAGGCGGTCTGAGGCCAGAAGGGACCTCCACTGACCTTGCCGCGGCCATTGCCATACATTCGGCGGCTCTGGGCCGGCCGGTGAAGGGAAGGACCCTTGCCATCGGAGAGATAGGCCTGACAGGCGAGCTGCGGCCTGTCCAGAACACGGACCGTATGGTGAGTGAGGCGGCCCGCATGGGATTCGACCGGGTGATACTTCCCGCTTCGGGAAAAGACCGGATAAAAGGAGACCCCGATGGAGTAAAACTCATCAGGGCCAGAAATATTTCCGAGGCTATAAAAGTCTACTGATATTTCAGGGAGAAGCACAGATGCTTTTCCCTTTTTATTTCATCTTTGCCTTTAAGATGGCGCGGTACAGGGCGAAGAGCACGCCTGCCACCGGCCAGATGATCCAGCTTCTGTGCCATTCCATGGTTATGAAGCTGTATGCCAGATAGGCTGCAGTCACTACAGTCCAGTAGATACCGTCGTATCTGCTGACTTTCTTTTCTATGGGAGCGTAATCTCCTTCCTCCAGCAGTTTATCCATGCCGCCCTTTATAGTTGAAGTATTTACGATCAACTTGACGCCGACAGCTACCATTACGAGAAGGATCCCGGCGCCTATACCTGAGGTCGCGTCTTCGTCTCTGATAAGGGAGAGGGCTGTTACAGGCACGATTGAAAGGATGAAGAGGATGACTGCGATCATTATATCCCGGGCGTGGGATGGAGCGTGAGCCTGTTTCATCTCGCGGACCATGCCTGATACGCCGTAGGCGGTCTCGATCCTGTTCTTTTCAAGATAGTCATATTTGCCTGCTGCGATGCCGTTGGAGATGAAGATAGCTACAGCGACGGCTATCAGGACCAGCAGAGCAGTGATACCTGCTATTTCAACGGGAGTCTCACTTATCTGAAGCCATCCGCTGTCATAAAGTCCGTAAAGCACTACCAGAAGCACTGGCGAAAGTATGCAGAGCATGACACCTGTTGAGATGCGTTTTGCAAAGGTTTTATTGAATGACAGGAACTCATTGGCCTCCTCCATGGAAACACTCCTGACTTCCTCATCTTCATAGCGGACTTCTGTTACGGCATCTCCGCCGGCAGGAGCTTCGTCTTCTATTTCATCTTTGAGAAGATAGTCGGTGGAGACTCCGAAGAGTTCTGACATCTGCACGATCTTTTTCATGTCCGGTACTGACTGGGCGCCTTCCCACTTTGATACCGACTGGCGGGAAACACCCAGTTTGTATGCCAGGTCCTCCTGGGACCATCCGTTTTTCTTTCTGTTTTCGATTATCTTATCAGCTAATATCATTTCTGTCCCTCCTTGATCATTTTACTGTCTTATGATTCCGGTCCGCGGCATGAGGCGCCGCATCTCTTTTTTCTGATCAAAGATTATCTCAAAAGCCGGTTGCTATCTACCAAGCAGGCTTTTCAATGTGTCAACTGGCGGTTGCATCAGGCTGCATTTTAAGTTTTTCAGGGGTTTTCAGGATAAACCGGATATGTTAAAGTCATTTCTTCCGTTTGCTGTTCCACAGGTTCCTGTAGGCGCGGACCGCATCCTGTCTGGCCATATCAAGCTCGAACCAGAAGGTGGTGCCGTAGCCGATCTTGCTGTTGACGCCGAAGTTGGCTCTGTGAAGTGTGAGTATCTCTTTTACTATGGAAAGGCCAAGTCCGGTACCCTGCTTTGAACGGACCATGTTGGAGTTGGCCTTGTAATATCTTTCCCAGATATATTCCAGTTCCGCCTGGGGGATGCCCACGCCGTGGTCTGTCACCTGGCACAGGGCTTTGTTGCCTCTGCGCTTTAAGGTCACTATGACCTGCTTGTCCGTGCCGCAGAATTTCACGGCATTGTTTATGAGATTGGACAGGACCTGCTTGATCCTTTCCTCATCGGCGTTGACAGGGATGAATCTGTCTTTGCTCTCAAGCCTTATATCGTATCCGTTCTGCTCCTGCAGGAGAGCATATGAATTGAGGAGCTGTTTTACCATCTCCTGAAGATCGAACACATCTTTATTTATCACTACTGCGCCTGACTGCATGCGGGAAAGTGCAAGCATGTCGCTTACAAGGTGGTTCAGCCTGTCTGCCTCATCCATGATGACCTGCAGGTGCGCGCCCCGCTTTTCGGGGTCGTTGCCGGAGATGTCCTGGATCATTTCGGCGTAGGATTTTATCATGGTCAGCGGCGTGCGCAGATCGTGGGACACGTTGGCTATCAGGTCTTTCTGCATCACGTCGGTCTTTTCCAGCTTTATGGAAGCTCTGGTGAGGGTGTCTGCCAGATTGGATATCTCAGTGAAGTGGCCGCCTTTGAAGACGATACCGTATTCACCTTTCGCCAGTCTGTCGGCGGACCGGGAAATATTCTGTATGGGGTTGGATATCCTGGTGGACAGATAAAATGACAAAAGCACGGACAGTATGATGGCTATGTCCGTGATATATGTCAGCTGGCTGCTGAGTATGGAAATGGTGCTGTCCATAGGATAAAGAGGCGAGAACACGTACATGTATATGGATTTTCCGCCTTTAGTGAGTTTCGACGCGTAAACGAGAGTCTCGTTGGTAGAGTCCGGTTTGGTGGTCTTGAAAACGTAGGTGTTGTCTGCTGAATTGGAAGACAGGAAACGCTGTCTTGCCGCCGTCTTCTCCTGAAAATAGGTGGAGGATGTGGCTTTTGTCCCCCAGTTGAATGAGGAGAAGGCGTCATATCCGTCTTCTGTCTCAAAATATGTGTAGATATCGTTTGGCGCCGAGATGCTCTCTACGGTGCTGATGAAATCCTCATCGTCATCAGAGGTCAGGTATTTGTTGGTGATGAGGGTGGCGGCTTTATCGGTGGTCTCTTCTTTCATTACTGAATAGTAGTTGTTGAGAAAGAATATCTGCAAAAACCACAACAATAACATGAGTCCTGCCGCAAACAGGATAAAATAAAGCCAGATCCTGAATTTGATACTGTTGGGATCGAATCTAAGCTTCAAATTTATATCCCACTCCTCTCAGCGTAACGATGTGATCTCTGTATTCGCCCAGGTTGTTCCTGAGATTCTTGATGTGTGTGTCTATAGTCCTGTCGTCGCCGAAGAAATCATAGCCCCAGATGTCAGAAAGGAGCTTGTCTCTGGAGAGGGCGATGTTCTTGTTCTGGACCAGATAGAACAGAAGGTCGTATTCTTTAGGCGTAAGTTCCACCTTTTCACCGTCCACCAGCACTTCTCTGGCGGCGATATTGATGGAAAGCCCGCCGAATTCCAGCTGCTCTGCAGGCTGCACTTCGTTTTCTCTGCGCGCAAGGATGGCTCCGGCTCTTGCCATGAGCTCCTTGGGGCTGAAAGGCTTGACCACATAATCGTCGATGCCCAGCTTAAAGCCCAGGAGCTTATCGTCTTCCTCGCTTCTTGCGGAAAGGGCAATGATAGGAGTATCTTTCATCTTCCGGATCTCTTTGCAGGCGGTGAAGCCGTCCATCTTAGGCATCATGATGTCCATTATTATCAGGTCGTAGTCGTTGAGCTTGCAGAGGCCTACAGCGCTGAGCCCGTCAGCAGCCTCCGTAACATCATAACCGTTGAATTCAGCGTATTCTTTTATAACTTCTCTGATTTTCTGTTCGTC
>CAMCER010000117.1 GCA_945873875.1 uncultured Clostridia bacterium | reverse complement strand
ATCTCAGACCTCCATTATATTGAACGATATCTGAGTTGAACTGTACTATGAAACCTCTGTTAAGCTGAAAGTTGCCTTTGTAGTCAAACCATGTTACTCTGATCTGGATAAATCTTTCAGGCTCAACGAGTCTTTCGATGATTCCCAGCTGTTCGATTGTAGGATCAGCTTCAACTACTGGTTCCAGTGATTCGAGCACTTCGATTACTGCCTGCAGAAATTCAGGTTCGTTACCGTCTCTTCTCTTGACAGTTTCATAAACGTCAGCTAAATACTTGTTCTTTAAACTCATTTTTGTTCCTCCTAAAACTAAAAATTGTTTTGCAACTTTAATAATTATAGTACACAGATGTCCGCTTTTCAATAGAGTAAGTGCCAATTTTTATCATTATTTGATGAAAGGAAAACTTCAGGAGGATCCCGGTATAGTTTTGAGATTTTAACAGGATAGAAGTTGGCAATAATCCTGTATATAAAAAAAGTTTCCAACGTTTCAATATCTGAGGGAACCGAATCGGGCTAATATGCTTTTCAACATGCTTTTTCAGTGCAGAACTGCGCTTTTCAGTGGCCGTAAATGGGGAAGTGTTGGAAACTTTTTTTATATCTGTAGTTGTTTCCAACGGTTTCCCGTTTTCGGGACAGACACTGAGGAGGGGATGCCGCCGGGGAAAAGGAAAAACCAAAAGATTGCACAGAAAGGTGGTTTTAAGGTATAATTTACTGGTCTTAAGGACACTACCCTTTTGAAAGGAGCAGATGCCATGGACAGCGAAAAGACATTCGAAGAGATCACCGAAGAGATCGTTGATCTGGTCTCAGACAAGAAATACATAAAGGCGAGAGATCTGCTGCTTAAGAACAATGAAGTCGATATCGCAGAAATACTCGAGGAGATCCTTGAAGAGGTAGACGCGGAAAGGACAGTCATAGTCTTTCGCATGCTCCCCAAGGATGTAGCCGTCGAGGTCTTTTCGTACCTTCCTGCAGATGACCAGAAATCCATCATAAATGTCATAACCGATAAGGAAATAAACTACATTATCGAAGAGATGGACTTCGACGACATGATCGACGTTTTAGAAGAGCTTCCTGCCAATCTGGTGGATAAGATCCTTGAGAAGACTCCCAAGAACGAGAGAAAACAGATAAACACATTCCTCAACTATCCTGAGGACTGCGCCGGCACACTGATGACGCCGGACTATATAACACTGAAGATAGGAATGACCGTAAAAGAAGCCATGGCTCACATCAAGGAAGTGGGCATGGACTCAGAGACGGTCTACACCTGTTACGTGAAAGATCAGGGGAGACGCTTAAAAGGCATCGTCTCACTGAGGACACTTGTCATATCAGACGACGACGTTCCTGTGACCGACCTGATGCATACGGATTTTGTCTATGTAAATGTCTACGACGACAGAGAAGAAGTATCTGAGGCATTCACCAAGTACGGCTTCCTGGCCATACCGGTAGTGGACAAAGAAAACAGGCTGGTCGGCATCATCACAGTCGACGACATCTTCGACGTAATCGAAGAAGAGACCACAGAGGATATCGAAAGGATGGCGGGCGTAATCGACAGTTCAGACACAGAATATCTGGACATGAGCGTGTGGAAGCACATAAAAAACAGACTGCCCTGGCTGTTCTTCCTCATGTGTTCATATATCATAACGGGCAGCATAATAGCAGGCTTTGAGCAGGAACTTTCAAAAGTCATCTGTCTGGTGGCCTACATGCCTATGCTCATGGGCACGGGAGGAAACTCAGGCTCCCAGTCGGCCACGCTGGTAATACGAAGTCTTTCAGTAGGAGACCTTGATCTGAAAGACGCGGCCAAGGTCCTGTGGAAGGAGGCACGGGTCAGCTTCATCATAGGGCTGATACTGTCGGTGCTCAACTTCCTGCGAGTCGTATTCATCGATCATAACGGCATAGGCGTGGCATTCACAGTCTGCATCGCCATGGTTGTCATAGTAGTGGCGGCCAAGGTAGTAGGCGGCATGCTCCCAATGCTGGCCAAGAAGATCGGCATCGACCCGGCTCTCATGGCAAGCCCCATGATCGCGTCACTGACAGACATGATCTCAGTAGTGACATACTTCGTGCTGGCTACTATGATACTGAACATTTAAAATACAGAGGGATAAAAAGGGATAAGAGATAAAGGGGACATAAAATGAGAAAAGACCGGACAGGAACGACTCTGACGGGAGGCCGCGAGTCGAAACTTGATAAAGAAGTAATAAGAAGATACGAGGATCCTGAATACAGGAAAGCCGCTGAAGAATATGAGAAGAAAGCCCGCAGCGCAAGGCGCCGCAGGAGAAGTGACTATGACGGCTTTGATGATGAACTGACAGACCAGAATGCGAAAAGGGCTGAGCAGGATCTTTATGATGAGATGGCAGACGATGAACTTTCTGAAGGCTACTCCAGAAGACGCGCTAAGAAAAGGCATCAGCAGGAAAGACGCGAAGCCGAAAGAGAGCGCCTGGAGCAGCTGAAGGAAAAAGCCAGATCCGGCAAAGACGCTCTGATCCACAAGGCAAAGGACGGAGCGGGAAAACCGGGAAGGAAGAAGACCTTCAAGAGGATCAGGAACATTATCATAATCATCCTGATCATCATCGCCCTGATCATCGGCTACTTCATGTTCCTCACATCCCACCTGGACAGAGTGGACACATCAGAATCTGACTTTGCCATAGATCCGAAAGTGGCAGACGAGCTTAGCGGATACAGGAACATAGCGGTCCTTGGCGTGGACGCCAGAGCAGGAGAAGGCTACGACGGCAGCAGGACAGATGCCATAATCGTGCTCAGCATCAAGAAGTCCTCGGGAGACATCAAGATGATCTCCGTCATGAGAGACTCATACATCAAGATCGCCGATGCTGACGGCAACCTGATGCTGGACAAAGTAACTCACGCCCATCACTACGGAGGCGGTGTGGATACCTGCGCGGCCTTAAACAGGAGCCTTGACATGAACATAAGCGAGTTCATGATCTTCAACTGGAAGGCCGTATCCGATGCGGTGGACGCCCTTGGCGGCATCGATGTGAATGTAAAGAAAAACGAGATCCGCGACCTGAACCACTGGGGACCTGAGACTGCCGAGAACGTAGGAGGCACATACAAGAAGATCACCAGCACAGGAGAGCAGACCATAGACGGGGTACAGGCAACCACCTACTGCAGGATCAGAAAGACCTCAGGCGGTGATACGGGAAGGACCAGAAGATACAAGAAGGTCATGTCGGCAGTCATGAAGAAAGCCATGACTTCACCGCTGAAACTGTATAAACTGGGCAAAGATGTGCTCCCTGAGATAAGGACCAACATGAGCCAGGGACAGCTCCTGACAGCCATGCTCAGAGCACCGGGCTATGAGATAAAGAAAAACATAGGCTGGCCGGAAGACTACTACGGCGGCATAATATTCAACGGACTGTGGAACGCAGTGCCTACCACACTGGAGTCTAACGTGAAATGGCTCCACAGAAAGGCCTTCGAGCAGAGCAACTACAAGCCGTCAAAGACTTGTCTGGACATCAGCCAGGAGATAATAAACACTACAGGGTTATACTGATATGGAAGACAGAAGATTCATCACAGGTTCATATGTAAAAGGGTTCCTGAAGGCGCGGCCTGCAGACTCCCATAAAGGCGACAACGGAAGACTGCTTCTGTTCGCCGGCTCAAAGGGCATGGCCGGTGCGGCGGTAATGGCAGGAATGGGAGCGCTGAGAGCAGGCGCCGGACTCACTACATATCTGGTCCCGGATGATCTTCTTCATATACTTCAGACAGCAGTGCCGGAGGCCATGTGCCTTGACAGGGCAAAGGAAACTGATTTTTCAGGATTCGATGTCATCGCCTTTGGCCCGGGACTTGGAGTCTCTGAAGAAAACGCTACGCTTCTTGAGAAGGTGCTTTCCGGATTCAGGGGAGTGCTGGTGCTCGATGCAGACGGGCTGAATATCATCGCAGGGAAGATCGGCGTGAGCAGACTGAAGACGGCGGGCTGTCAGGTGATCATCACGCCTCACATGGGAGAAGCGGCAAGGCTTCTTGGCAGTGGTGCGGCATCTCTTTCAGAGGACAGGGAAAAGACCGCGCTGAGACTGGCAGAAGAAACAGGGGCGGTGACAGTGCTGAAAGGCGCGGGGACCCTGGTGACAGACGGAAAAGAAGGACCGCTGAAAAACACTACAGGAACGCCGGGAATGGCCAAAGGAGGCTCAGGCGATGTTCTCACAGGCATCATTGCAGCTTTAGCAGGCCAGGGACTTTC
>CAMCER010000116.1 GCA_945873875.1 uncultured Clostridia bacterium | reverse complement strand
TATACCAGATGTTATGGGTCCTTTTGTTGCACTTAGAGTGAGCATTCGCCTATATGAAAAAGCGGTTAAAAAATGTGGCTTAGAGGGGCCAAAAAAAGTGAAAAAATAGGCTGACCAGGATTTTAAACAAAAAAAGCAGAAATCCAGCCTCTGAAACCTATATCTTTTAACCGCAAAATTTATATATGGAAAAGCGGTTAAAAATAACAGGCTGGGCTGGATGGAACTTCGGATGATTGCCTTTGGGCGATTGCCTTTGGATGAATGCCTTCGGATAATCTCCTTCGGATGAAGTTATTTCATTCTCTCCTGCTTCACTTTATGGTCGATGACGTGGCGTTTTGCAAGTTCTGCCATGATGTCTTTCAGCTCGATGCCCTGTTCAGCCATCATGACCAGCACGTGATATGCGAGGTCTGCCACTTCGTAGACGGTCTCTTCTTTGTCGCCTTTGGTTGCGGCGATGATGACTTCAGTGCTTTCTTCGCCGACTTTTTTCATGATTTTCTCGATGCCTTTGTCAAAGAGGTAGGTGGTGTAGCTGCCTTCCTTGGGGTCAGTCTTCCTGCCTTTGATCATGTCGTAGAGAGCTTCGTAAGAGAACGGAGTCACGTCATCTGACTGATATACGTCATTGAAGAAACAGCTCTCGGCGCCGGTGTGGCATGCAGGGCCGTCTTTGATGACTTCGATGACCAGAGCGTCTTTATCGCAGTCGGCCTTGATGGTTATGACCTTCTGGAAATTACCGCTGGTCTCGCCTTTTCTCCAGAGTTCCTGGCGTGAACGGCTCCAGAAGCAGGTCTTTCCCTCTTCCAGAGTGATGCCCAGAGATTCTCTGTTCATATATGCCAGTGTCAGGACCTGTTTTGAGAAGTAGTCCTGGACGATAGCAGGGATGAGCCCCTTCTCGTCGAATTTAAGTTCGTCTATATTGAAATCTGTGCTTATCATCATTTACCTCCATTTGTTTCTGCGCCCGCCTCGTGCAGGCTGCCAGAAAGAGTTGTATTCCGTGCGGACCGTCAACAGGATATATGTGCAGACGAGCCGTCTGGCCAGCCCTGCGCCCGTCATATCCTCATGTTCACGCCCAGATCGATCAGGTATTTCTTAAGATCTCTGATGTTGACTTCTTTGAAATGGAAAATGCTTGCCGCAAGGCCTGCGTCCATTCCGTCATGCCTGAACAGCTCTGCGAAATGCTCCATGCTCCCGGCGCCGCCGGATGCTATTATCGGAACATTGACCTTGGATGCTACCAGGTCCAGCAGGTCCAGATCAAAGCCGCCTTTGACACCGTCTGTGTCGATGCTGTTTACCACAAGTTCTCCTGCTCCGTGGTCAACACCGTCGATGATCCACTGAATAGCATCGATGCCTGTGTCCTTCTGGCCGCCGCCTGTGAAGAGGTGATATTCACCGTCCACCAGAGCGATGTCTGTACTCAGGACCACGCACTGATCGCCGTATTTTTTCGCAGCCTTTTCGATGATGGAGGGATCCTTGATGGCGCCGCTGTTGACGCTGACTTTGTCCGCGCCGCATTTGAGCACTCTGTCAAAATCATCAAGAGTGTTTATGCCGCCGCCGACTGTAAGTGGAATGAATATCTGGGAAGCAACGCTGGTCAGCACTTCCGAAAAGATCTTTCTTCCTTCCACGCTTGCGGTGATGTCGTAAAAGACCAGCTCATCCGCTCCGCTGTCGTTATAGAATTTCGCCATTTCCACCGGGTCGGCAACGTCCTTGACCCCTTTGAAATTAACGCCTTTAACAACTTTCCCGTCCCTTACGTCCAGGCAGGGGGTTATCCTTTTAGTTATCATTTTTTCTCCTTGTATATATCAGATGGCTTCAGGCCGGGCAGGCCGCAGCGCTTTCCGCCGCCTGCATCTCAGTCCTTTGCCAGTTCTATTGCCCGCTTAAGATCCAGGGCGCCGCTGTAAAGCGCCTTGCCCAGGATCGCTCCGTAGACTATGTCTTTCAGAGCAATGATCTCTTCCTCGAAGCTGATGCCGCCGGATGCGACTATGTCAAGCCCCCGGATCTCCTGTAGTTTTTTATATGCATCCATATTGGTCCCCTTCAGGCCGCCGTCTCTTGAGATGTCGGTGTAGATCACAGTCTTCACGCCGATATCACGCAGCCATGAGCAGAACTCAAAGCCCTTTTTATCGGTCACTTCCTTCCAGCCGTTTATGGCGACAAACCCGTCTTTCACGTCGACTCCCACGGCGATCTTCGCGCCGTAGCGGGTCACCATTTTCTCAAGGAAATCAGGGTCTTTTACAGCCACAGTGCCCAGTATCACCCGGCCTACGCCAAGGTCCAGGTACTGCTTTATCCGCTCCTCGTCGCGGATGCCGCCGCCCACTTCAGTGAACATGTCCACACGGCCGGTTATCTTTTTTATAGTCTCAAAATTGACCAGCTTCCCGTCTTTGGCCCCATCAAGGTCCACAAGGTGTATGTTTTCTGCGCCGCATGCTTTGAAGCCTTCTGCCACATCGGCAGGATCGTCGCTGTACACGGTCATCTGGTCGTAATCGCCCTGAAAGAGACGGACTGCTTTTCCGTCCCGAAGGTCGATAGCAGGGAATATCTTCATTTTCTATGTCCTTTTTATCTTCGGTGAAAGCTTCCGGCCGCAGCTTAGGCCGGGGCTTTCAGTTATTTCAGTTCGGTGAATGCTCTCAGTATATCCAGTCCGGTCTTTCCGCTTTTTTCCGGATGGAACTGGGTGCCGTAAACGGTGCCGTTTCGTACGGCTCCGGTGATGGTCACATCGTATTCTGCAGTGGCGATGGTGCTCTTTTCACAGTTTTTAGCATAGAAACTGTGGACAAAATAAACACAGTCGCCGTTTTTCGTATACCTGAACAGCGGATCCCTGTCCGGTCCGTCATCTCCTGTGATAATGCCGCTTCCGGCTCCTTCGGGCACGGTCAGGGTGAGAGCGTTCCAGCCGATGTGTGGAACTTTCAGTTTCCCTTTTGCCTCTGGACTCAGGTCGTCTTCTATGCTGACCACTTCGCCGTCGATAAGGCCAAGTCCTTCGTGCTCGCCGTATTCATAGCTTTTTCTGAACAGAAGCTGCATGCCCAGACAAATGCCCAGCAGGTATTTGCCCTTTGATGTCTCGTCTATGATGGTGTCTACCAGACCAGTTGCTCTCAGTTTGGCGATGGCATCTTCGAAAGCGCCTACGCCGGGAAGGATCAGCCGGTCTGCGGCTTTAAGATCGTTTTTATCTCCTGTGACTTTCGCCTCGAAGCCCAGGTATTTCAGTGAAGCCTGAAGTGAGAAGAGATTTCCCACTCCGTAATCTACGATAGCTATCATTATAAAACTCCTTTAGTGGACGGTATCTCGTCCGAAAAATCTTTATCGATGGCGCATGCTTTCGCAAGTGCGCGGCCGAAGCCCTTGAAAACGGCTTCGATGATATGGTGCGTGTTCTCGCCTGCGAACATCTTCACGTGCAGTGTGAGTCCCAGCTCCCTTGCGAATGCCAGCAGGAACTCCTTGACCAGCTCTGTATCGAAATCGCCCACTTTCGCAGATGATGGGGCAGGGGAGTCATCGTACACTTTCATGGTGGGAAGGGCCACATCGTAATTGACGAATGCTCTTCCGCTGATGTCAAGTGAAGTCAGCACCAGAGCCTCGTCCATGGGGAGCATCATGCTCCCGTAGCGGCAAATCCCCTTTTTGTCGCCAAGGGCCTCTTTGAAAGCCTGGCCCAGACAAATGCCGATGTCCTCGACAGTATGGTGGTAGTCTACATAGCTGTCGCCGGTGCACTCAAGTGCGATGTCGAACCTGCCGTGGCGGGAGAAAAGCTCCAGCATGTGCTTCAAAAACCCGCAGTCCGTCTTTATATCGTACTGGCCAGTGCCGTCTATCTGAAGACTCAGGCTGATTTGAGTTTCTTTGGTATCTCTTTTTATCTTTGATTTTCTCATGTTTTTCCTTTCCTGTATCCGGCATTTCTGGTGCCGGGGACAGTTCATCTGACCTGACCGGCATTGCCGCTGACGGTACAGATGCTTTTTTCGGCCGGTATCTCAGCTGGCGGAGATCAGTTTTATTCAGCCGGGTCAGTGTCTGCCAGCAGTTTTGCTGTAACGCCAAGAAGCTTTTTCATCTGCTCTTCAGTGCCGATGGTTATCCTCACATATTCCTCGATGCGGGGCTTTTCAAAATGCCTTACTATTATATCATTTTCTCTGAGCCCGTTAAAGTAATCGCTGCCGCTGATCCGATCGTGCCTTGCGAAGAGGAAATTAGTCTTTGAAGGCAGAACGTGAAAGC
>CAMCER010000115.1 GCA_945873875.1 uncultured Clostridia bacterium | reverse complement strand
CCCTGCCTGCGCAGCCCGGTT
The DNA here is from genome assembly GCA_945873875.1 of uncultured Clostridia bacterium. The sequence goes on along the minus strand of CAMCER010000115.1, from coordinate 4,319 downwards.
CACAACAATTTCCGGCCTAAGTTCTGTGAAAATCCGGTTCAGCAGATCCTGGTCGGCCAAATCACCCATGTAGAATTGATAAGCGGCATCATGGTGCTCAGCCGCACATTTCTCGATCTCAGAAAGTCTCCATTCTTTGATCGACACATCGTAGTAGTCATTCATATTGTCAAGGCCGACAATGCTGACCGGCGACTGGGTGCGAAGCAGTTCCAGCACCAGATTGCTGCCGATGAATCCGGCGGAGCCGGTCACAAAAACCGTTTTGTTCTTTAAATCTATCTTCCGCATATTGTCTGATCTCCCGTTTTCATGACGATAAAAGAAGTCCCCTATATAAACCCGATCCCCTTTATAACGCCCCGGACGGACCTCCGGCAGAAGTTACCGGAGTTCAGCGTTTAAGCAGAGAACTCCTATCCCTTCCCACTCCGAGGCGCTATTCTGCGCGCCATCGCAATGATGTCGGTGCGGTAAAACAGCATATTGGCCAAAGCCGTTACCAATACCGCTATCACGGTCACTGCAATGGCGGAAATGATCCAATCCATGCTGCAGCAAATATTCCTGTTTTCAAGCACCTTGCCGCCTATAACGCAAATGATCGTGAAAGCAGCCCCATTTACCGCTTCTCGCCTCACGAAGAGCCCAAACGGTCTATGAAGTATATGATTCGATAAAAACCACGCATAATAAATCGTCCGAAAAACCATAGCCGCAAGCGTCGCGGCCGCGACGCCGACGAGTCCATAACAAAAGACTAAAACGATGGACAACACGATATTCATGCCGGCTTCTCCATACGCCGCCGGTTTTGTCTGCCTGAATTGATTAGCCGCTACCGTCATATAGTGGTATGGCATTCTAAGGCAATACACCAGTTCCGACAGCACCAGGAAAACCGCAAGCAACGGAACACGGTAATTTGTGTCGGAAATACCTTTTGTGTAAATTTGAACAAAGGGAAGAATCATCACAAAAGTTACAGAAAACATGATAACGGCTACAACAGAGATCAGTGTTTCATAATAGCCAAACGTTGCTTCCAGCTTTTCGCGTTCCCCCTTCGCGTACATATTGCCGAAAACCGACTCAAGTCCATTGGCAAACGATGACGTGATACTCCGAACGCTTGAAACGACCATGCTGTAAACAGAATACACGGCAACCGCTTTCAAGTTTACAAACAAAGTGAGGACCACCACGTCCGTATTGCAATGCAGAAAATACGCAATATGCTGGCCCAGGGCCGTCCACTTTTGGCTTAATACCGCTGTCTTTCCGCACTGTTTACGCGGCAATATGCTATATTTGCGCTTTACATACAGGAACAGCGCCGCCGGTTTCAGTATAAACACACAACTGCTGACGAATTTAACCGTTATCATATCGCAGTTCATGCGCGTCAATAGAATGACCAGCATCGCATTGACCGCTGTCACCAGGATCGTAATGATATTGATGACATAGTGTCTTTGATCAGCCTGAACAACAATAGAGTTTGCTATGCCGAAAAAGTATTGTGCCAATGTCGAGAGGCTGATCACCATGACGAGCTGGAATGAAAACATCCACTCTAATTTGCTGTCTGTAACGATCCTGTTATAGAAAACCGCCAGAACAACCGTATAAATAACAAAACAAATACCGACGGTCTTGAAAAACTTCTTGATCTCATGGTACACATTGCTGAGTTCCTGTATATCGCCATTCGCCAACGGCTGATACAGCCCGGCACGGGCAACGCCGGACACCCCGCCTTCCAGGAGTGATATATAGGCCAGAAAATGAGCGATGGAAGTAGTTGCTCCATATAGTTCCGATCCAAATGACCGAAGCAGCAATTGAGGAACGATCAGGCCACAAATCATCGAGACAATTTGTGAAATCAAGGATGTACTGATATTCCACTTGGCTTTTTGGGTTCTTGATGCCATCGGGGCCTCCCTTAACATATCCCAGTGATCATTTGATCTCAGTTTTTTGAGCAATATCTTCTTTCTTCGGTCTTTCCGATGGCGGGATACTCTTTCGCGGGCTTATACTCCAGGTTCAAAACAGGGCCTCAGATGCGCTTTCTTCATCGCTTAACAGCTTCTGTTCTTTCCTGTCATCGCTCAAATCGCGTTTACAATGTATTTTTCGGAAGCCTTATCCCGCAGATGGATCACGCCGGGACTTCCAAGCACGATCGCGCCGTCAGGAACGTCACAATTCACGAATGTATTCGATGCGATCAGCACGTCGTTGCCGATCGTAACTCCCCCGACGACCGTGGCATTCAATCCAATATAGCAATTATCCCCGATGACCGGTGTACCGACCTTGCCGGTTTTGCTGTTCCCAATCGTAGCGCCCTTCAACATGGTCAGGTTTTTTCCGACGACCGCCTTGCTATTGATCGTGATCGCATGCGGATGCAGAAACAACAGCCCTGGCCCGATTTTAGCTGTTGGCGGTAAATCAATCGTCTGTTTCTTTGCCAAAACACGGTTCAATACCCGCACTACATACTTCATGGGACCGGGGGCATCATAATACCGATAATACACGACGCGGCGGAATGCCCGGTTTCTGAGAAACGTCCTGATCAACGTCTGTGTGTCACGCTTTCCTGTGTACCTGTATAAATCCTGACGAACATCCGTCATGTTATCACCATCTTTATCATGTTTCTCAACTTGAGGCTCAGCCTGTACTTACAATATATCCACAGAAACTGCCGTTTTTTCACCATAGCGTATTCTTTGAGGTCCGGACCGCTCAGCGAATCAAAGGGGATCTGTTCCATCACTTTTTTGAATACAGGCATTTCAAGGGCGGCAGCAAGCGTCTGTTTGTAGTCCCAATAATCAGGGCAAACTGCCGCGTACCTTCTGAAATAACGGATCATTCCCCGGTAATAGTTTGAATAAAACGCGTCGAATACTGCTTTCGGCACATTCATCTCCATCAGTATTGACAATACGTATGCCCTTACGTCTTCAAAATCGTTTATGTATTTCTTTTTAAAATTTCTGCCGCGCCCCGTGGGGCTCAGTCTATAATCGTACAGCGCTTTATCAAGATACAAAATGGTATCTGCGTTTTTCAGCAGATTCATCGACTGAAGCAAGTCTTCTCCCTTCTTATCCGCAAACATTCCATAATCATAATCAATATCCATGATGGAACGTTTCACGCATTTGCTCCAGAGGGTATTCAGCCTTGACGAAGCCACAAAAACTTCCATAAACTCTGCTTTGTTTTCTCTTGTAAACAAGGCATGATCGGCAAACACGCCCTGATCCGCATAGATCAGTCTGCCGTCATCCCTCACCCGGTTAAACCGGAACAGGAGCATATCTATCGGCTGCTTGTCCAGCTCTGCCGCGACCGTTTCCAGTAAATTCGGTTCCCAGTAATCATCCGAATCCAGGAACAGTACATATTCGCCCTGCGCGCGTTTGATCGCATACCTTCTCGTCAATAACAAGCCTTCATTTTGCTTCGAAAAATACCTGATACGCGGGTCTTGCTTCGCATACCGTTCACAGATAAGCGGGCTGCCATCCGCAGAGCCATCGTTGGTGAGGATCAACTCGTAGTCACTGTAATTTTGAGACAGTACGCTCTCTATGCACTGCTCCAGATATCGCTCCACATTGTAAACCGGAACAAGTATGCTAAACTTCATTTCTTCCACCCACTCGTGTTTTTTTGATCAGATAGTAGATCACCGTCACGATCAATATTTGGCCCGGAACAAATGCAAAATAGTTTCTGGAAGCATTGATCAACACACAGGTAACCGTACCTAAATACGCCAGGTCTATCCTGCTCTTCAGTTCATTCTCCGCTTTACTGATCACATATCCAACCAGCCCAAAATAACCGGCGACACCGGCAACGCCTAAATTCAAGTAACTTTCTATCACCTGATTGAATCCATAGCCGGGAAACATTTTACGAATATCCGAAGTGGCGATTTTGTGGGAAAACGGAACGATCATATTGATGACCGGTTGGATGTAGGACATGCCCCAGAGGGGGCTGATCGTCTTATGGTCGAGGCCTTCGAGAACATATACGGAAGTTCTGATCTGCATTCCCATCTCGGTGAATACGGAGACGAAGTCCCACTTCGCACTTCCCAGGTTCCCGGCGATGCCAACGGATCGAAGAAGCGTAATTGACGGAATAACGAAGAAAAGCAAAAACGCGCTCAACAGGATAAGTTTTACATCGATCTTCTTTCCGAGGCTGCCCTGCAGCCCGATGACCGCCAGCAAAGCGTAAAGAAACTCGCCCTTATTTCCATTGAAAGCAAAAATCAAAAC
>CAMCER010000114.1 GCA_945873875.1 uncultured Clostridia bacterium | reverse complement strand
TTCACGAAGATGCCATTTATCCGGCAAGAGTAGCGGATATTCCCATCAACATAAGGAACACCAACCGCCCCGAAGATGAAGGTACCATGATAACCGCGGAACCTTCTTCAGAAGATGGCAGGATAATAACAGGTATTGCGGGAAGCAAGAATTTCACATCCATAACCATTTACAAGAGCATGCTCAATGATGAACGCGGATTCGTCAGAAGACTTGCCAGCGTACTTGAGGATCTGGATATACCTATAGAGCATCTGCCAAGCGGTATAGACACCATGTCAGTAGTCATATCAAACGATTCTATTGACGGACGTCTGGATGAAATACTGGATTCGTTCCAGAAGCAGCTTGAGCCTGATCACATGGATGTGGCAGATGACCTTGCGCTTATTGCTACAGTAGGTTCCGGAATGAGCTACAGACCCGGTGTATCGGCAAGGCTTTTCACGGCACTTGCGCAGGCAGGCGTTAATATCCGTATGATAGACCAGGGCTCAAGTGAAATGAACATAATAGTCGGAGTTAAAAACAGCGACTTCGAAAAGTCCATCAAGGCTATCTATGAGGCTTTTGAGCAGTGATCTGAAGCCTCCGATATGTCCGGCGGCAGGACGATTTTAAGAGTTGCGTTTGGTTTCCCGAAAAAGGGAGCAGTATCAGTTGAAGAGGAAAAAGCATATGACAGGAAACATTTATTCAGAAAAAACCGCAGGAAAAAGGATGCTCTCTATCGCAGTCATCATCGTTATGACTCTGACTATCCTGGCCTGCATAGGACAGCGTCCTGAGGAATCACATGCATCATCTGCAAAGTACTGGCTCAAAGTAAATAAAAAGGCAAACGTAGTTACTGCGTACAAGTACATCAACGGCAAGTACAGACCTTATAGAGCCATGCTCTGTTCATCAGGCGGACACAACACCCCCAGCGGCACGTTCCACACTCTGAAAAAGTATAGATGGAAAGTCCTTATGGGACCGGTATACGGACAGTATAATACCAGGATATATGCACATTATCTGTTCCATTCAGTCTGGTACTATAACAACTATAACAAGGCCACATGCACCACTACAGAATACAATCTGCTGGGACACAGCAGATCTCACGGATGCGTGAGACTGTGCGTAATGGATGCCAAGTGGATATATGAGAACTGCAAGATAGGCACTAAGGTGACCGTATACAGCAGCAGCGATCCGGGTCCTCTGGGCAAGCCCAAGGGATTCAAGATCTACGGCGGAATGGCCTGGGATCCGACAGATCCTGATCCGGACAACCCGGATTTCAGACTCAGAAAACCGGTGCTGAAGATAAGCAAACATAAAAAAGACAGAGTCCAGTACGGCAGCAAGTATGACGTTATGAGCGGCGTCAGCGCGAAAAACGTCAACGCTTATCAGGATCTTACAGACAAGGTAAGAGTGTATAAAGTCAGAAAGTATAAGGACGGCAAATGGAGAAAAGCTAAATTCTCAACCAGGTCTGTTGGGACATATAAGCTCTATTACGGCTGCCGCGATAAATACTGCAGAGGCGTAGCCAAGAAAAAGTTCAAGATCAAAGTCGTGGATACGTCCAAGCCGACCATGAAGACACCTGGAAACAGGGTCATCAAGCTGGGCACGAGAAATGCTGTATATAAAGTCACAGCCCGTCAGAAGAGCGGAAGCAGAACGAAGTATATCAAAGTGCGCATAAAGAACCCGGCCGGAAAGGTCATGCGTCTTTCATATGCGAAAGCCAAGAGATTCAAGTTCGGACTGCAGGGAACTTACAGGATAAGATATAAAGTCAGGACCGTAAGCAGCCCGTACAGATATACCACTAAGAGCATAAGAGTCAAGTGCTGGAAGAATGCTTCCATAACAGTGAACAAGAAAAAGATAAAGTTCCTTGATACTACGACTCAGAAGAACGCGCTGTATCAGGTAAAGAAAAACACTCTGATAAAAGACGGTTTTTATGAGTACAAAGGTGGAAAAGCAACTATCACGTTCAGCAAGAAAGCTCCGTTCACAGCAGGGGATGTGATCAGTGTAACGCTTAAATACAGAGGACTCAACGGCAACAGGGTGACTAAGACGGTAAAAATCACGGTACAGGAAACTCCTGCGCCGCCTGAGCCGGAACCACAGCCGGAACCGGAGCCTTCACCGGCGCCCGGTGAGCCTGATAATACAGGAACTGAAGGATAAAAACATGAATGCACACGGATGCTTAGCTTTCCGTGTGCTTTCCGCAAATATGCGAACAGCGGGGAAAGGGATAAATGGAATCTGATCTGGCCTTACAGATAACAGCGATAATAATACTTGTCATTTGTTCTGCATACTTTTCAGCAACAGAGACTGCCTTTACGTCTGTCAACAGGATAAGGATAAAAAATATGGCAGGCGAAGGGAACAAACGCGCAAAACTGGTGCTGAAACTCATAGAAAAATACGACAAGCTGCTCACTACCATACTCATCGGCAATAATCTGGTGAATATTGCCATGACTGCAGTAGCGACAGTGCTTTTCATCGGCATCTACGGCCGTTACGGCGCAACGGTCGCTACTATAGTGATAACTCTCATCGTTCTCGTATTCGGCGAGATATCCCCAAAGAGCCTGGCAAAGGAATCAGCTGAGAAGTTTGCTCTCATGACAGCACCTCTCATAAATTTTCTTGTGCTGGTGCTGAGCCCGGTGAACCTGATCTTCACTGGATGGAAAAAGATGCTGGTGAAACTGTTCCGCATGGAGAACACTCAGAATTTCACTGAAGATGAACTGATAACCATAGTGGAGGAGGCCGAGACTGAAGGCAGCATAGATAACGAGCAGAGCGAACTGATCCAGAATGCCATTGAATTCAACGACCTGACGGCTCAGGAAGTAATGACGCCCAGGGTTGAGATAACAGCAGTGGACCTGGAGGAATATAAAGAGGAAGAGGTCGCGGAACTGTTCAAGGATACAGGGTATTCGCGGATGCCGGTATATGAGCATGATATGGATAACATAGCCGGGATCATAAACCAGAAGGATTTCCATAACTGCATAGCCGGGACAGGAAGAGATATATCAGAGATCATAAAGCCCGTGGTATTTGTCGCTGAATCAATGAAGATAGCCCTGCTGCTGAGGAAGATGCAGCAGATAAAGACTCATATGGCTGTCATCGTAGATGAATACGGCGGAACTGAAGGCATAGTGACCATGGAGGATATCGTCGAAGAACTGGTAGGCGAGATATATGACGAGCACGACGCAGTGGTCTCTCAGGAGATAATACCGCTTCAGAACGGCAGTTTCAGAGTGCTGGGAAGCGCCAACATGAGCAAGATACTCGACTACTTCGGTATCGATGAGGAACTGGACGTGGTCACAGTCAACGGCTGGGCGTCCATGTGCCTTGATAAACTTCCTGAGATAGGGGACCGTTTCGAGGAAAGGTTCGGGAACAGGATATTCAGGGGCCGGATCACCCGGGCGGATGAGCGCAAGGCTAATGAGCTGAACCTTATCGTCGAAGATGCGGAAGAGGAAGAATAAGAGAGAAAACAAGCCGCGTGAAACACATTATCATTACGGGGCCTTGATATAAACGCGAAAACTAACACAGGGGGATACTTAAAAATGAGCGTACTTGAAAAGATCTTTGGCGATCTTAACGCTAAAGAAGTAAAAAAAGTTGATAAGATAGCGGATCAGGTAGAGGCTTACGACGAAGCCATGCAGGCTCTGAGCGATGAAGAGCTGAGAGCCAAGACAGACGAGTTCAGAAAACGTCTTTCTGAAGGGGAGACTCTGGATGATCTGCTGCCGGAGGCTTTCGCTGTCTGCCGTGAAGCTGCCTGGAGAAGCGTGGGCATGAAACATTTCCACGTACAGATCATAGGCGGTATCGTTCTTCATCAGGGCAGGATAGCCGAGATGAAGACTGGTGAAGGTAAAACTCTCGTCGCAACTCTGCCAGTATACCTCAATGCCCTTGAAGGCAAGGGCGTCCACGTAGTCACTGTCAACGACTATCTGGCAAAGCGTGACTGCGAGTGGATGGGAAAAATATACACATTCCTGGGCATGAGCGTAGGATGTGTAGTCCACGACATTGAAGGTGAAGAAAGAAAGGCGGCCTACCAGGCTGATATAACATACGGAACCAATAACGAATTCGGTTTTGATTATCTGAGGGACAACATGGTCATATACGAAGAGGACATGTCCCAGAGAGAGCTGAATTACGCCATCGTCGACGAGGTGGACTCCATCCTCATCGATGAAGCCAGGACGCCGCTTATCATGTCCGGAAGAGGAGATGAATCAACAGACCTTTACAAGAAAGCCAACCGCTTTGT
>CAMCER010000113.1 GCA_945873875.1 uncultured Clostridia bacterium | reverse complement strand
CGGCTTACGGACCGCTGGCGAGGAACGAATTCAACGATAAAGATATAAAGCAGGAGTCATATGACCCGAAGAAGGCCGAAAAGATAATAGAAGAAAACGGCTGGAAGAAGGGCGATGACGGCATATACGAAAAGAACGGCAAAAAACTCGGATTCACTATCAACTGCAAGGAAGGCGACCAGGTGAGAGCTGACCTGGCATCCATCGCCTGCCAGAACCTGAAGGACGTCGGAGTCGACGCGAAGTATGAAGTGAAGTCCGAGATCGACTGGGAAAATCAGGAGGCCTTCCTCATCGGCTGGGGAAGCCCCTTCGATGCAGACGACCACACGTATAAAGTGTTTGGAACGGACAAAGGAAACAACTTCAGCTTCTACAGCAACAAGGCAGTCGACAGGGCTCTGACCAGTGCCCGCCAGACCAGCGACAGGGAGCAGAGACAGAAGTACTACTCTGAGTTCCAGAAAGCCATGGTAGAGGATCCGGCATACACGTTCCTCTGGTACGTGGATGTGGACTATGTGAGCAATGCTCCGGTAAAGGGGATAAGCGAAGATACGATCCTCGGACACCACGGAGTGGGTATCTTCTGGAACGTTAAAGACTGGAGTTTTGAAAAGTAGACGCTCTGCGGCAGCACGTCTGTGCAGCGGAAGTGTGAAAAGGCCGCGGCAGCTTGAAAATACAGCAAGAAAAAAAGAAAGGTGCCGGAATTTTGGACAAAACAGTTCTGGATATAAATGATCTGTCGGTGGTTTTCGACACCGGCAGAGAAAAGATATGTGCCCTGCGTGATCTCTCCCTGGCCATTGAGCCGGGAGAGATCGTTGCGGTTGTGGGAGAGTCCGGATGCGGCAAAAGCGTTCTGTGCAAGACCGTGATGGGACTTCTTCCCGGCGTTGCGGAAGTGACCGGCGGCAGGATATCTGTCAATGGAAAAGACACTGCCGGTCTAAGCGACAGCCAGTACTGCAGGATCCGCGGCGTGGACATATCCATGGTATTCCAGGATCCTATGACTTCTCTTGACCCCACATGCACCACAGGAGCACAGATCGCAGAAGCCATAAAGGCACACGCCGGCCGGAGCACGGAGGAAGGCCGCGCTGTGAGCAGAAGGCAGCTGAGGGAACGCGTCATCCGGCTTCTTGACGCAGTCGGCATCGACCAGCCGGAAAAACGGGCGGATTCATACCCCTGGATGCTTTCCGGAGGCATGCGGCAGAGAGCAGTCATTGCAATGGCTTTGTCCCAGGAGCCGGAGATGCTCATAGCTGACGAGCCGACTACTGCTCTTGACGTTACCATACAGGCGGAGATCCTGGATCTTCTGGTCAGGCTGAACAAAGAGCGGAGCATGAGTATAATGCTCATAACCCACGACCTGAGCGTCGCAGCTGCTGTAGCTGACAGGATCGCAGTCATGCATGCCGGAAGGATCGTGGAATCCGGGACGGCAAAAGATATATTTGAAAAGCCGGAGCACCCGTACACGCGAAAACTCATCAGCCTGCTGCCTGAGTTTGCTGAAGAGCCGGCGGGCGGGGACCGGTCCGATGATGCCGGATCTGCCGACAGTGATCCGGTGGTCAGTGTCAGGGACCTTTCACACAAGTTCAGGCTGGGAAGAAGATCTTACGTGCAGGCAGTCCGTGACGTTTCATTCGACATACGAAAAGGCGAAGTTCTCGCCAGGGGGGGAGAATCGGGAGGCGGAAAGTCAACTGTTGCACGCTGACTTCTTGGTATATACAGGCCATCAGGCGGGAAGATCACATTCAATGAGAACTACGTTCCGGACAAACGCCGCATAGGTTTCATTTCCCAGGATCCGGGCACTGCGCTGAACCCGAGGATGAAGGTGCGGGATATAATCGCCGAGCCTCTGAAGATACAGAAAAGGTTCTCAGATAAAGCAGAACTGGACGCCCGCATCAGGCAGCTGATGAGCGAAGTGGGCCTTGAGGAGTCCTATCTTGACAGGTATCCTCCCCAGCTTTCCGGCGGACAGAATCAGAGAGTCAGCATAGCGCGGGCCTACGGCATGGAGCCGGAGCTTCTCATAGCAGACGAGCCGCTGGCATCCCTTGACGTTACCATCCAGGCTCAGATAGCCGAGCTGTTTTCGCGCATGCAGAAAAAATATGATACGACTGTGCTTTTCATCTCCCACGACCTTTCAATGGTAAAAACGGTCAGCGACCGGACCGCGGTTATGTACAGAGGGAGCATCGTCGAGCTGGCGCCTACTGAGATGATCTTCAGGGAGCCGCAGCATCCGTATACCAGAAAACTTCTGGCGGTAGTGCCGTCAGTCAGGCGGGCGCTGGGGCTGGAAGAAGCGCCGGGCGATAAAGCAGATGCAGGGAGGTGCACGCCATGAACAGCAGAGGCTTGAGCTCCCTTGGAAAGAAAATACTTATTCTAATCGTTGCGGTATTTATTTTGTCCATTATCACTTTCGCCATGTCCAGGCTGGCGCCGGGAGATCCGCTTGTTTCGTATTACGGCGACAGAGTCGAGCGGATGAGCACGGCAGAGCGGCAGCATGCCATCGAAAGACTGGGCCTTGACGGCCCGCTGACCGAGCAGTATGCCGACTGGCTCAGGGCGGCGGCCCACGGCGATTTTGGGATATCTTTTAAATATAAACAGGACGTCATGTCGGTGATATCCGGCAGACTTTTCAATACCCTTCTTCTCGGAGGGCTCGGATTCGTGCTGACCTTCGTCTTCGCGCTGCTGGTGGCAGTGGTCTGCGCCTTCAGGGAAAACAGCCTGCTGGACAGGATCATATGCAAAGTGGGGACAGTCACCAGCTGCATCCCTGAATTCTGGTTCTCGCTGATACTCATACTGCTATTCAGCGTGACGTGGCATCTTCTGCCGGGCAGCGGAGCATACGACCTGGGCATGTCAGAAAGCTTTTCCAGCAGGGCGGTCCATCTGATACTCCCGCTGACTGTCATTGTGCTGAGCCACGTCTGGTATTACGCATACATGCTCAGGAACAAACTCCTGGACGAGACGCGGCAGGACTATGTCCTTCTGGCCCGGGCGAAAGGCCTTTCAAGGCGGCAGGTCATGTGGAGGCACTGTGTCCGCAATCTCATGCCGACTATGATCGCCATAATGGCCATATCAATAAGCCACGTCATAGAAGGAACATACATCGTCGAGATGGTGTTCTCATACCCCGGCATAGGCACGCTTTCCTTTGAAAGCGCTAAATACCATGACTATAACATGCTCATGGTCCTTGTCATCATAACCGGCATCATCGTCATCGCAGGGAACATGATCGGTCAGGCTGTCAGCGAGCGGATAGACCGCCGCATGGCACCGGATGAAAACGGGAAGGAGGCGGCGTGATGAGACTTAAAGCGCATCATGCGGGGAATGGATTCCCCTGGTCTGCAGCCGTCATTCTTTCAGTTATTGTTGCAGGATGTCTTATCGGCAATCTTTTCGCAGGAGAAGATGCGGCAAGGATGGCTTTCGATCAGATCAACATGGCTCCCTGCGGCGCACACTGGTTCGGGACCGACACCCTTGGCAGGGACATCTGGTCACTTATCTGGCAGGGCGGCGGCAAGTCGCTTCTCATCGGCGCCCTTGCAACGCTGATAACAACAGCCATCGCAGTCATATACGGCACTGTCAGCGGACTGGCCGGCAAAGCCGTCGACGGCATCATGATGAGATTCACCGAGATACTGCTCAGTATCCCGTCGATTTTGTTCATCGTTTTCATGCAGGCGGTACTGGGGTCGCGAAATGTAGTGGGGATCTCAGTGATCATCGGCATCACGGGCTGGATGAGCATGGCGAAAATGGTCCGCACAGAAGTTCGCAGGATCAGGCAGGAAGACTACCTGCTGATCTCGAAGATGATGGGCGGCGGATTTTTCCATATACTCATAAAGCATCTTGCTCCCAATTTCATAAGCACCATAATGTTCATGATCGTCATGAGCGTGCGTTCTGCCATTATCTCAGAGTCTACTCTCAGCTTTCTGGGCATCGGACTGCCGGTGGATGTCATCACCTGGGGGAGCGTGCTGAGCCTTTCGGAAAAAGCGCTGCTGTCCGGGTCCTGGTGGATCATCCTGATCCCGGGGATATTCCTTGTAGTCACACTTCTTTGTATCACCTCACTGGGCAACTATATGCGCAAAGACCGTGGCCGTATCCACGGCAACCTCTGATTCATGACCTCAGACTTGCGGGTTGCAACAAACGCAGCTGCATGCAGTCAGGTCAAAAGATGGTAAATAAGCGGAAAATGTTCGCGAAAAAAGAACATATGTTTGCTTTTTGCTCTCGGAAGCAGTACAAGTGGTGTACGACAAACGAGAAGAAAGGAGGC
>CAMCER010000112.1 GCA_945873875.1 uncultured Clostridia bacterium | reverse complement strand
CGCCTGTGATAGTGCCGCCCTTTACAGTCAGCGTTCCTGCAGCCGGTTTATATATGGCTATGTCTTTAGCTGATGTGATAGTTCCACCGTTGATGGTGATATCAGTTTTAGCGTTATTGCCGTTATCTGAGATCGCTACGGAATCATCACCTGTAGCTTCGATAATGCCGCCGTTTACTGTGAGGCTTCCGTTATCGCCAAGCAGTGCGATAGTGAAAGAACTCTCTCCGCTGGTGCTGACTTTACCGTCGTTGACCACGACTTCTGTCGCACCGGCGATATTCATGGCATAGTCACCACCAATCACTTCGCCGCCATTGACCGTGATCAAAGAAGCATCAATGCCGCGCACTGCCGTAAATCCATCAGTAGACTTGATCGTACCGGATTCCAGTACGAAAGCAGCTCCATTTCCGACCCATACCGGAGTGCCGGATTCAACAGAACCGCCGCCAACGCTGTCTTTGACCGTAAGTGTGACGCCATTCCCCATCGGGTTCAGAAGCGCGTTGACGTCGCGGCTTATGGTATTACCTGCAAGATCAATAGTAACACTCTTAGTGATCTCTACATAGGAAGTCACCTCGATGTCCTTCAGGATCGTGATGATATCATCTTCTCCTGCCGCATCTACAGCATCTTCAAATGTTGCGTAATAGATGGTAGTTCCATCATTTGTTATGGATGCAACTGCATCTTCTGATTCAGCAGGTGTTACTGTGAAAGTACTGAAGTGCATAACCGATACTTCAACTACCGGTTTGCTTTCAACTACTTTAACGTCTTTGACAACATTAGTAGTTTCATATCCTTCACTTTCATGTTTTATATTGACGAACTGTCCTTTCTTTGCACCCATGCCGGACAGATCAAGACTGAATGTGAAAGTCGTTCCTGCAGATATATCAGCATTAGCGACAACTGCGGTCGTTTTGCTGGTATCATCAGCTGCTGCAACAAGTTTCGCATCAAAGACTGCTTCATTTTTAGAAGCGCTCTTCTCAACGACAGATATTCCAATGCTTATATCACTGCCGAATGTCATGCCGTCTTCCAGCATTCCTTCGACTACAGATTTAAGGTCTTTTATGCCGTCTATATCTATGTTTGCTGCAGCAGTTATGTTTGCTGCTGTATATTCTTCTGAACCAATCTTGGCCTTGGCAACAGCAGTATTAGCATCGGAGTCAACTGTTACGTCAAGAGTTCCGATACCGTATGTGTCATCAGCTACAGGTACGGCAACCATTCCTTCTGCCGCTGCGGCAGTTATAGCTGCTTCTGATCCTGCTGCCGGAGACTTGAATGTGCCGCCGGTAATGAACTGTTCTACCGGTTCATTTTCTTCTGCAGCACCGTCTTCTGTCCATGCATAGCTTGCTGCAGCCTGCGCATTTTCAGATTCAAATGTACCGCCCTTGATGTCGGCTGTCGGTGCTCCGCCAGGATAACTGCAGTTTTCGATAACTACAGCCTCACCGGTGGAAAGTGCTCCGTTTCCGGAGTGTGCGAAATCTTTCGCTTCACCGTTACCTGTTATCTTCGCAGTACTGTCTGCAGGAATTACCAGATTTCCGCTCTTGACATAGATACCTGTGCCGCCTGTGATAGTGCCGCCCTTTACAGTCAGCGTTCCTGCAGCCGGTTTATATATAGCTATGTCCTTAGCTGATGTGATAGTTCCGCCGTTGATGGTGATATCAGATTTAGCGTTATTGCCGTTATCTGAGATCGCTACGGGATCATCGCCTGTAGCTTCGATAGTACCGCCGTTTACTGTAAGGCTTCCGTTATCGCCGAGCAGCGCGATGGTGAAAGAACTCTCTCCGCTGGTGCTGACTTTACCGTTGTTGACCACTACGTTCGTTGCACCAGAGATATTCATTGCATAAGTACCGCCAATAACATCACCGTTGTTTATCGTGATCGCGGAAGCATCGTCGCCGTATACAGCTGCAAATCCATCAGTGGACTTTATCGTACCGGACTCAAGCACGAATGCTGCATTGTCTTCGATATATACCGGGATACCGGATTCCACAGAACCACCGCCGACGCTGTCTATCACTGTCAGCGTAACACCGCTGCCCATCGGGTTCAGAAGCGCGTTGACGTCGCGGCTTATGGTATTACCTGCAAGATCAATAGTAACACTCTTAGTGATCTCTACATAAGATGCTACTTCGCTGTTTGCCTCGATAGTGATAGTATCGCCTGCTTTGGCAGCATCTACAGCATCTTCAAGTGTTGCATAATGCGTATCACCGATCTTAGCAACTGCACTGCTTATAGTATATGGGCTTTCTTTTGCCTCACCTTTGAAGTTTCCGCCGGAAACAGGAGTAACTACTGCCTTGGCATTTCCTGCTTTGTCGTTATCTTTATAGGTGAGTGTATAGTCTGTGTTTGCTTTCAGAACATACTGAGTCGGAACCTGACCTATCGTTACTTCAACTATAGGCTCGAATGAACCGCCGTTTTCAAATATGAACGACTCTGGCGTAAGTTTGACATCAGCATCATTGATATCAGCAGCATTGACTGTTACTTCCTTAGTTACAGTGTCGCTTTCTGCTGTCTTGTACTCGCCGAGGCCCTTTATAGTCGCGGTATATGTTCCTGCATTGACAGGAAGTCCGTTAGCTCCTACCTGAGCATTGGCATCACCTGTCTTAGGTGCATATTCTACAGAATAATCATCTTCTGTGAGAGTATCTGTTCCGCACTTAACGACCAGAACAGGTTTCTGCTCAAATCCGCTGAATGTCAGAGCATCGATATCCTCTACAGTCAACTCAGCGCCTTCAACAACGGTGTATGTTCCTGTTTCTTCATCAAGTACTGCCGGGATCATTCCTTCTGCAGCATATGATTCAGGGGTCTCTGTGTTGAAGGAACCGCCGGAAACAAAACCTTCAACAGGTTCGTTTTCTTCAGCTACACCTTCTGCCGTGTATGCATAACTGGCAATAGCTTCTGCATTAGCGGATTCAAAAGTTCCTCCACTGATATTCGGCACAGGTGCTCCGCCCGGATAACCGCAGTTATCGATGACTACAGCATCGCCTGTTGCGTTTGCGCCATTACCGTTGAAAGAGTATTCTTTCTTTTCGCCAGTTGCCTTCAGTGTACCTCCGGTGATATTCAGTTCACCACTCTTCTGATAAACTGCTGATGTACCGGTGATGATACCGCCGCTTATATTAACGGTACCCTCATTCGGATGATAGACAGCTGGTGCCCCGGTCGACGTGACCTCACCGCCGGTTATATTGATGGTGTATCCGCCTTTACCCTCTGAACCATTGCCTGCAATGGCAAAACTGTTAGCCGCGATCAGTTTACCAGCCGTATTGATCGTTGCCGGTCCGAAGACTCCGATTGGTGAGATAGTGCCTGAACCTTTGATAGTAGCACTCTCTGTCACATTCAGCTCACCACTGTTGACAGTAAACTCCTGACTCATATTACCCTTTGTCTCTATCGTACCGTTAGTAACAGTCAGTTTGCCACCATTAAGAGTAAAGTACGCGCCATTCATCATAAGGGTATGACCGCCCAGATCTAAGGTGTACTCAGTACCTTCGTTTATAGTAAAACGATTAAAAACTCCCGAGAGGTTCTGATCCTGCAGCAGTTCTACCGTTTTACCTTTCGTTCCCTCTACTGCTTTGATAGCAGCTGATAAAGTAGTGTACTTTGTTCCATCAACCTTAGCCACAGCCGCATTGATTTCAAAAGTCTTTTCTTTCGGCTCACCTGTGAAGTTATCTCCGGCAGGTGTCAGTGTAACCTTTGCAGTGCCGACCTTGTCATTATTGGAATAAGTTACTGTATAGTCTGTATCTTTGACTAATTCGTAATCACCAAGTTTGGCAGTTACTTCAGGCTCATATTTGTCTGCATCGCCAAAGAAATATGAACTCGGGCTAAGTGTTACATTAACGTCTTTGAAGTCTGCCGGCTTGATATCAAATGTTCCGTTGATAGATCCGATATAATTACCTGTTGCTGCTATGCTTATAGAAGCATGTCCAGCATTTGTATTGTTGGAAGTCGCAGTTACATCAAATGTAACACCGGAAACCGGATCGCCGTATTCATCTTGGAATGTAAAGGCGGATGCGTCTGGAGTTATTGCAGAACCTGTGTAAACCTGATCTGCTATGTCGACTTCCAGATCGCTGACCTTCATACGGCCTATCTAGAACTTAACAGCTTTGCTTGCTGCACCATATTTAACTGTACCGTTATATGTGCCAGCATCGATGAATTCTGTTTCGTCGCTTTCCCACGTAAGTTCAGCATCAGCCGTTACATCCTTATCACCAAGCATTACTTTGGTCAGCGTCGGCTTATGGTTGGTACCATCATATGTTGCTTTCGTCG
>CAMCER010000111.1 GCA_945873875.1 uncultured Clostridia bacterium | reverse complement strand
AGCGTCAATGACGATTTTGTTGAATATTCAAATGACGGATATCAGCTGGGATTCGTTGTCACAGAAGAGCGTCCGTATGAATACTACGAGATAGAGACCTGGAGCCTGGAGACCCGCGGCCGCAGGATGTACACCTTTGAAGAGACAGAAGACGGCAAGACACGGGTGATTCTTCAGGAAGAGATGAAGATAAAGCCCATTTGGATAGAATGGCTCTCGCGTTTTTTCATGCCTCTGCCCAAGATACTCTCGAAACTTTTAGAGGACGCCAGGGACTACATAGAGATGGGACCTGAAGCCGCCGCACAAGAGAGGGAGACAGGAGCGCTTGCGAAAGAGGAAAAGGCAAGGCAGGAAGCTGAGATACTGGAAGCTGACCCGGACCTGCCGGATCCGGAGGAACTGAAGGTCTACGATACTGATTATCTCAACGATGACGTATCTGACGTTCAGAAGGATGATTGATATAAAAGTAAGGAAAGGAAAAGCGGGAGCTATTAAGGCTCACGCGCACAGGAAAGAAAAATGAGTGAGCAAACTGTAAGACAGCTTTACAGAGATCCTGAGAGCTTCGCAGGACAGGAAGTGACTGTAAGGGGCTGGATCAGGACCAACAGAGGAAACAACAAGATAGGTTTTCTTGAGATCAACGACGGGACATTTTTCAGGTCCGTTCAGGTAGTATATGAGAACGAGAATCTGGATAATTACGATATGGTCTCAAAGGCGCCTATTTCCGCTGCTCTCAAGATCACTGGCGTATTCATTCTTACGCCGGATGCGAAGCAGCCTTTTGAGATAAATGCCAGGGCAGTGAGCATGGAAGCGGATTCCGAGCCGGGATATCCTCTCCAGAAGAAGAGACACAGCCTGGAGTTCCTGAGAGAGATCGCGCACCTGAGACCAAGAAGCAATACATTCGCTGCTGTTTTCAGGATCAGATCCATCGTGGCATACGCCATCCACAGATTCTTCCAGGAAAATGACTTCGTATATGTGCACACACCTATCATCACGGGAAGTGACGCAGAGGGAGCAGGCGAGATGTTCAGAGTCACCACTCTGGATATGGAAGATGTGCCGAAGAATGACGACGGAAGCGTCGACTACAGCCAGGACTTTTTCGGAAAAGAGACCAGCCTGACAGTAAGCGGACAGCTGGAAGCTGAGATCTTCGCGCTGGCCTTCAGAAACGTCTACACATTCGGACCGACGTTCAGAGCCGAGAACTCCAACACCGCAAGACACGCTTCAGAGTTCTGGATGATCGAACCTGAGATGGCTTTTGCCGAGCTTTCAGATAATATGGACGTGGCAGAATCCATGATCAAGTACATCATCAAATACGTGCTTCAGAACGCTCCTGCAGAGATGGAATTCTTCAACAAATTCATAGACGACGGACTGCTTGAGAGACTTTCAGCAGTCGCTAATGCTGATTTTGACAGAGTCTCATATACAGACGCTGTGGAAATACTGAAAAATGCTGACAAAAAATTCGATTACCCGGTAGAATGGGGCATCGATCTTCAGACTGAGCATGAAAGATATCTGACAGAAGAGATATTCAAAAAGCCTGTCTTCGTCACAGATTATCCGAAGGAGATCAAGGCGTTCTACATGAGGATGAACGATGACGGAAAGACTGTTGCGGCATGCGATCTTCTGGTGCCGGGAGTCGGTGAAATCATCGGCGGCAGCCAGAGAGAAGAGAGATACGACGTGCTCAAAGCCCGCATCGAAGAGCTGGGCATGAGAGAAGAGGATTACGACTGGTACATGGACCTGAGAAAGTACGGCGGAGTGAAGCATTCCGGATTCGGTCTGGGCTTCGAAAGGATCATCATGTACATCACAGGAATGGGCAACATCAGAGACGTGCTGCCGTTCCCGAGAACACCAAAGTCGGCAGATTTTTAAGATATCCTGCCGGAGTGCCTGCCCGGATGGCCCGAATGACCGTCAGGCCGGCTGAAAAACCGGCGGTTTTTAACGAACCCCTGTATTGCGGACGGATAAGTTCGATGATATAATAACTGCACTATGTGAAAAAATAATTAGGAGGTCTTATTGGAATGAAAGGCTACACGAGCGACAACATCAGAAACGTTGCACTGGTCGGACACGGTGGAAGTGGAAAGACCACATTTTTAGAGAGCTGTCTGCTGGCTACTAAAGTCATAAGCAGAATGGGTAAAGTTGAAGATGGAAATACAGTATCTGACTGGGACAAGATGGAGATCGAAAAGGGATATTCCATCAATACATCAGTAGTTCCGGTAGAATACAATAAAGTAAAGATCAACTTCGTTGACACTCCGGGATTCTTCGATTTTGTCGGTGAAGTAAACGCTGCGCTGAGAGCTGTTGAGGCAGCTGCCATCGTAGTTGACGCTTCCGCAGGCATCGAAGTCGGAACAGAAAAAGCATGGGCATCATGCAAGAAGTTCGGAGTACCGAGATTTTTCCTGATCAACAAGATCGAGAAAGAAAACGTAGAAATGGATCAGCTGATCGCAGATCTGAAATCACAGTTCGGAACAGCTGTAGTGACACTTGACGATAAAGACGCACTGAACGAAGCTATCGCAGAAACTGACGAAGAGCTGATGGAAAAATACTTCAGCGGCGAAGAGTTCACAGACGATGAGTTCAACAGCGGAATGTCAAAGGGAATCAGCGAAGGCGACATCGTTCCTGTCATCCAGGTTTCAGCACTTGAAGGAACAGGCATCGAAGATGCGCTCCAGACTTTCATAAATCTGGTTCCTAAGGCAACAGACCACGCACCGTATCCTGCAAAGGACGGCTCAGATGCTGATATCGAGATCGCTCCGGATCCGGCTGGAGAGCCTGTTGCACTGGTATTCAAGACCATCGCTGATCAGGTACTGGGTAAGATCTCACTTGCAAAGGTCATCTCCGGCAGCTTCAAGAGCGGCCAGGATGCATACAACGCAGTTGCTGAGAAATCAGAGAAACTGGGAACCATGTTCTTCCTCAGAGGAAAGAACAGAGAAGATACTACTGAAGTTGCTGCAGGCGACATCGTTGCTTTCGGTAAACTCCAGAACACTAAGACAGGCGACACACTCTGCGACAAAGGAAACATCGTCAAGCTTCCTGCTATCGAGTTCCCGCAGCCGACACTGTATCAGGCAGTTGAGCCTAAGAGCAAGGGCGACGAAGAGAAGGTCGGAACAGGTCTCAACAGACTTATGGAAGAAGACCCGTCATTCGTTCTCGAAAGAAACAACGAGACACACCAGACACTTCTGGGCGGCCAGGGCGAGATGCAGCTGAACATCATCAAGTCCAAGCTGAAGGACAAGTTCGGTGCTGACGTTGACACAGTTCCGCAGAAGATCGCTTACAGAGAGACTATCAAGGGCACATCTGATGTCCAGGGTAAACATAAGAAACAGACAGGCGGCGCAGGACAGTACGGAGACGTTCACATCAAGTTCTCACCTTCACAGGAAGAATTTGAATTCACAGAATCACTCTTCGGCGGATCCATTCCTAAGAACTACGTTCCGGCTGTTGAAAAGGGACTGAGAGAATCCATGGAAAAGGGACCTCTCGCAGGCTGCAAGGTAGTTAACATCAAGGCTGACCTCTATGACGGTTCATACCACGATGTAGACTCCAACGAAATGGCATTCAAGATCGCTGCTTCACTGGCATTCAAGAAAGGTATCGTTGAAGCTAATCCGTGCCTCCTCGAGCCGGTAATGAAAGTGGAGATCACAGTTCCTGACGAGTACATGGGCGATATCATGGGCGACATGAACAAGAGAAGAGGAAAGATCCTCGGATCAGAGCCTCTGGCAGGCGGCGGACAGAAAGTCATCGCTGAAGCTCCTCAGGCAGAGCTCTTCGACTACGCTATCACAGTAAGGTCCATGACACAGGCACGCGGCACATTCACAATGGAATTTGAAAGATATGAGCCGGTTCCTGCTCACCTGGCTGAAAAGATCATCGCAGCTCACAAGGCTGAAGAAGAAGAAAAATAGTCAGAAATATAACTCAAGAAAATCAGAGCCCGATCACGAGAAAGTGCATCGGGCTTTGTTAAAAGGAGAAAGATATGGCAAAGGGGAAAACAGTATTCGTCTGTCAGGAATGCGGAAGCGAGAGCCCCCGCTGGGCGGGACGCTGCAGCGTATGCGGCGCATGGAACACTCTCGTTGAAGAAAAGATCCCTGAATTCAACGAAAAGGATAAGAGAAGAAGGACCGGCACCGTAAAAGATGGCAGAGCTGCAGGAAAGCCTGAGAAGCTGAAAGATGTGAATGCTCAGACATTTACCAGGATGAAGACCGGCATCGATGAGCTGGACAGAGTCCTTGGAGGAGGCATAGTCAGAGGATCGCTGACACTGATATCCGGAGAGCC
>CAMCER010000110.1 GCA_945873875.1 uncultured Clostridia bacterium | reverse complement strand
ATAAGTACAACATCGGAACAGACACCAGCAAGCTGAGAAGAGGCGATATCGTGCTCTTCGGACACGGACACAGCTTCCACCACGCAGCAATATACGATGGAAACGGCTACGTAGTACACGCAGCATGTCCGGGGCAGGGCGTTTGCAGAAGTCCTATCAGATGGCTGGGCCACGTAGGTGCCATCATCAGACTTCCGTAAACTGTTCAAAGCGACAGGCTGAAAAACATTTATTTCGATGAATACAGGACTCAGATACAGGATAAAAGATGTATCTGAGTCTTTTTATATTTACGATCTGCGGGATAATACTTTTTTTCTGTTTTTCCATTCTGTTATAAAGAGACAATAAATCACTCCAAAACGGTAAAAAAGTCTTGTTTTTTACTTATTGCAGTGATATAGTATAATCCGGTTAGGGAAGGCTAACCGAGATAGCACGCGCTACCTTGGATAGCGCAAACTAACTCGTGCTGATTGTTCAACGCTGACGCTTTTGTCGATCCCTTATGAAAACGGGGATCGTGTGTGGGCAGAAAGGAGATGTTTTCATGACGTTATTGGAGGCAGAGATTGGAAAGACATATACGATAAAAGAGATAAATACCGATGACGACGAGATGAGCGCATTTCTTTTTCGCCTTGGGTGCTACACAGGAGAGCCCATCACAGTGGTCTCTAAAAAGAAGAAAAGCTGTGTAGTAGTCATCAAAGACGGCAGGTACAGCCTTGACCGGCTGTTATCAGAGGCCGTGATAGTTTAATAAATGGCATTATTTTAAGAGGAGGAATTTTTTATGAGAATTGCCTTTGCTGGAAACCCCAACAGCGGCAAGACCACTATGTACAATGCCGTTACAGGCAGAAGTGAAAAAGTGGGAAACTGGGGAGGCGTTACAGTCGGACGTAAAGAGTATCCTATCAAGAGCGAATTCACTAACGGTACAGAAGCTGTCGCAGTAGACCTGCCGGGAGCTTACTCCATGTCTCCGTTCACACCGGAGGAAGGCATCACCAGTGAATACGTTCGTGATGAACATCCGGATGCTATCATCAACATCGTAGACGCTACTAATCTGAGCAGAAGTCTTTTCTTTACGACACAGCTTCTTGAACTGGGCATACCTGTAGTCGTTGCCCTCAACAAGACAGATATCAACGTAAAGGAAAACACTAAGATCGACACTGCTAAAGTGGAAGAGCTTCTCGGCTGCCCTGTCGTAGATACGACAGCTACAGAGAAGAAGGGCCTTGCGGAAGTCATCAAAAAGGCTGTTGCTCTGAACGGAAAGTCACAGAAGGCTCCTTACCTTCAGGCGGACATAGATCTTCACGATAAAAACGCAGTAGATGCAGAAGACCGTAAACGTTTTAAATTTGTCAATGATATCGTTTCAAAGGTAGAGACCAGAGCGGTAAAATCAGCAGAGACCACTAAGTCAGACAAAGTCGACAGAGCGTTGCTGAATCCGATACTCGGTATCCTGATCTTCGCAGGTGTTATGTGGTTCGTTTTCTGGGTATCCCAGGCATGGCTCGGACCACTCATCGCAGACTGGCTCGTGGGATACATCGAAACATTCCAGGGCTGGGTAGCAGAACAGCTCGGCAGCAGTCCGGCTATTTTGTCAGCGCTGCTTGCTGACGGTATCGTAGGCGGTGTAGGCGCCGTTATCGGCTTCCTGCCGCTTGTAATGGTAATGTACTTCCTGATAGCACTTCTTGAGGACTGCGGATATATGGCACGTGTCAGCGCCGTAATGGATCCGATCTTCAAGAGAGTAGGACTTTCCGGAAAATCAGTCATTCCTGTAGTTATCGGTACAGGCTGCGGTATCCCGGCTATCATGTCATGCAGGACCATCCGCGATGAAAGAGAAAGAAGAGCTACAACCATGCTCACTACATTTATCCCATGCGGAGCCAAGATCCCTGTTATCGCACTGTTCGCAGGCGCATTCTTCAGCGGAGCGGGCTGGGTAAGCACACTGAGCTACTTCTTCGGACTTTTGCTGATCTTCCTTGGAGCACTGCTCATCAAAGGCATCACAGGATATAAATACAGAAAATCATTCTTCATCATGGAGCTGCCTAAATTCAAGGCACCGAGCCTCGTTTTCGCTCTCAAGTCCATGCTGGAGCGTGCTAAGGCATACATCAAGAAAGCAGCTACTATCATTCTGGTCTGCAACACTGTAGTCCAGATAATGCAGACATTCAACTGGAGCTTCGAAGTCGTTGAGGAAGGTGCAGAAGACACTTCCATCCTGGCTTCCATCGCATCACCATTCGCTATCCTGCTTATCCCTCTGGGATTCGGAGTATGGCAGCTTGCGGCGGCAGCTATCACAGGCTTCATCGCAAAAGAGAACGTTGTCGGCACACTTGCTGTAGTTTACGGCCTGACAGCATTCATCGATACAGATGAGCTGGCACTGACAGGCGGAGCTAATGAAGTAGCCATCACCATGGGACTTACTTCAGTAACTGCACTGGCATATCTCTTCTTCAATCTCTACACACCTCCGTGCTTTGCTGCTATCGGAGCTATGAACTCTGAGATGAAGAGCAAGGGATGGCTCTGGGGAGCTATCGGACTTCAGCTTGGAACAGGCTACACTGTGGCATTCCTGATCTACCAGTTCGGTACTCTGTTTACAGAAGGCCACCTGGGAACAGGTTTCGTTCCGGGTCTCATAGCAGTACTGTGCATGGTCGCTGCAGTGATACTTATCGGAAGGAAGACCAGAGCTCACTTCGATGAGCAGTACCGTCTCCACCAGACTGCACAGGGCGCAAATGCCTGATGCGTGCCGGTGTCAGAACAGATGAAATAAGAATGTAAGGAGGTCGTTTAATTGAATGCGGCTACAGTCATTGCTGTCATAGCTTTGCTGGTCATAGTGACCCTTGCGGTCTCATATATAGTCCGTGAAAAAAAGCGCGGCACTAAATGCATCGGATGCCCTTACGCAGGCTCATGCACCAAACATGATGCAATGTCCGGCGCAGGATGCGGTGCAGGTCCGCAGCAGGATACGGATCATATGTACAGCGAGATGCGGAAAGCAGTCTCCCGTAAGGATCAGGATGACATGAGCGACCCTGAATAATGACCTTAATAATCATTTATCATCAGAGGAGGCGGATCGCTCGCCTCCTTTGATTATCCGTAAAAACAGAACTGGAAAACGGAGAAAGGACAGGAAATGGATAAGCTGATAATAGTCATAGGAGCGCTTCTCATTGCTTTTGCCCTGTGGCAGGTGATCAGAAGAATCAGCGGCAGGTCGAAAGGCAGCAGCTGCTGCGGAAGCGCAGAGGCAGTTACAGTAAAAAAGGTGGAAGATACAGATGCTTCACATTATCCGTATCATTATCGTTTGTCGATAGAAGGGATGATGTGCAGCAACTGCGCAAGGAATGTGGAAAATACGCTGAACAGCATGCAGGGCGTGTGGGGCAGAGTAGATCTGGGAAAAAACGAAGCAGATGTCCTTGCTAAAGAGCCCGTCGAAAAGGAAGCCTTTGAGTCGGCTTTCAGTGGGACATCATACAGCCTGGCAGGATACACCGCCGTGGCAGACCAGGCATGAGGATTTTTTGCCAAAACCCTTGCAAAGACAGAAACAGCGTGCTAAAATGTTGAAGTTACTACGGGCGGTCCTCTGGTTACGGATAAAGGTGCCAAGAACGTCTTGGAAGGAAGGAGGAATTATAAATGGATATCATGCAGTCTATCGCACAGGAATATAAGAAGAGCGATATTCCGGCTTTCAACGTTGGTGATACTGTAAAAGTGCATATCAAGATCAAAGAAGGATCAAGAGAAAGGATCCAGGTATTCGAAGGATTCGTACTCAAGAGACAGCACGGCGGTATCGAAGAGACCTTCACAGTAAGAAGGATCGCATCCGGCGTAGGTGTAGAAAAGACTTTCCCTCTCCACTCACCTCTTGTCGAGAAGATCGAAGTAGTCAAGAAGGGCGACGTAAGGAGAGCTAAGCTGAACTACATGAGAAGCAGGACTGGTAAATCTGCTAAGATCAAGGCTAAGATCTACACAGAAGAGCAGCTGGCAGCTATCGCTAAGGCAGAGGCCGAAGCGAAGGCAGAAGCAGAAGCTCTGGAAGCAGCAAAGATCAAGGCTGAGGAAGAAGCTAAGGCTAAGGCTGAAGCTGAAGCAAAAGCCGCTGAAGAAGCAGCTGCAGCAGAGGAAGCCGCTGAAGAGGCTCCGGCAGAAGAACCGGCAGCTGAAGAAGCTCCGGCTGAAGAAGCACCTGCAGAAGAAAAGGCTGACGAGTAATCGTACTTTTCTCCAACCAATGAATCAGAAGCAGCGCAGAAGAATGACCTTCCGCGCTGTTTTTTGTATAAGGAAAACCCCGCGTTAGACGCGGGGTTCAGTGAACGCTACGCGT
>CAMCER010000109.1 GCA_945873875.1 uncultured Clostridia bacterium | reverse complement strand
AGTCATCGAAGAGGTCCTGATACGCAACGGAAAAGCCCTTTATCTGGTGGCAAGGAAACCGGGCTTTTATGAAAGGATAGGATTCGACATCATAGACCCGAAAGATGCTCCGGAATTCTTTGAGTGCGACACGTGCTCGCAGTATAACGTTTCATGTCATCCGGAAGTCATGAAGCTTTCGATGGTATAGGCAAAAGAGGCAGAGGTCAGGGATGGCAGTAAAAGATACCGTACTATTTGATTTTGACGGAACAGTGATGAACACCAACCGTGTCATCATTGAATCCTGGCAGCACACATTCCGCACCATAGACGGGAAGGAAAGAGAGGAATCGGAGATCACCAGGACTTTCGGGGAACCGCTGGCTGCGACCATGAAGAAGATGTTCCCCCATGTTCCTGTGGAAGAAGCGCTTAAGATATACAGAAGCTATCACTATAACTATTTCGATGATCTTATCGAGATGTTCCCGGGTATGAAGGAGCTGCTCAAGGAGACTAAAGACAGGGGATATAAGACAGGGCTGGTGACTTCAAGGCTTAAGAAGACCACCTTCCAGGGACTTGAGAAATTCGACCTGGTAGGATATTTCGATGCCATAGTCACATGCGATGATACCGATGCCCACAAGCCGGATCCTGAGCCGGTATTCATAACTCTGGACAGGCTGGGCTCGACGCCTGAAAAGAGCATAATGCTTGGAGACACCATGTATGACATCCTGTGCGCGAAAAACGCAGGGGTCTGCTCAGTCATGGTAGGCTGGGCGGTGGCGCCTACAGAAGAAGAGATCAGAGGAGAGAACGGTCCGGACTTTGTTCTGGAAAAGCCGGAGGACCTTTTCGAAATAATCAGAAAAGCAGGGGAATGATATTGAGGAGGGGATCAAATGCTCAATATCCATTACGGAAGAGAAGATCTTAACAAAGATAAATACATATTCGACAACATCAAAGGCAGGACTCTTTTGCTGGTGCCTGACCAGTTCACGCTGCAGGCCGAGAGGAACGCCTTTTTTTACATGGGGAAAAAGGGCTTCATGGACCTGGAGGTCCTGGGCATATCAAGACTGGGGACCAGAGTGCTCCGGGAGACCGGAGGCTCTGCTTTCCCGCTGATCAACAAATACGGAAGACATATGCTCCTGACGAAGATACTGGAAGAGAGAAATGACGAGCTGGTGCTGTATAAGAACCAGGCCGGAAGGAACTCTTTCGTAGAAATGGTCAACAACATGATCTCAGAGATGAAGCAGTACGGCACCTCTCCGGAGGAGCTTGCTGACATATCGGCAGGTCTTGATGAAGACAGCTACCTCAGGCTCAAACTTGAAGATCTTAAGGTCATCTATTCTGATTATGAAGAGGCTATCGCAGGCAAATATACAGACACTGAGGATCTCAACGACCTTTACGCAGACCGTGTAAGCGAGTCCGAACTGCTCAGGGAAAACACCGTATGGGTATACGGCTTCGACAGCTTCACCCCCAAGAACATACAGATCATAACTGAACTTGCTGCGGCGTGTCCGGACGTCAACGTGGTCCTTACATGCGACGACCCTGAAAAAAGCGACGCCTCCCGTGACAGCAGCCTGTTTGATATAACCAGGAAGATGGCAGGCCTGCTTAAAAGGAGCGCGGCAGAGCGGGGCATAAAGTGCGCTATGATACCTGTTTCAGACAGTTACAGGATCACAGATAAAGAGAAGGCGGCTGCTTTGTCCGGCCTTGAAAAGGAGCTCTATTCATACCCGACAGAGAAGATCGAAGATCCGGAGGCCATCACCCTGATCCAGGCGGCAGACCTTTATGCCCAGGCAGAGACTGCGGCGGCACAGGTGCTCCACTTGACCCGGGACAAGGGCGTGGAATACAAGGATATAATGCTTATCTGCAACGATCTTGACAGGACCGGGAGCATAACAGAGCGAGTCTTTTCACAGCACGGCATGGATCTTTTCGTGGACAAAAAGCGCAGTCTCGTATACAGCCCGGCAGTGGCTGCCATAATCGCGCTGATAGATACAGTCAGAAGGAATTACAGCACAGCAGATGTGATACGGCTTTTGAAGACCGGTCTTGGACCTGTTACCTGGGACCAGACCGAGAAGCTGGAGAATTACGCCATCCGGTATAAGATCAGAGGCAGCATGTGGAAAAAGCCTTTCAGAAGAGGGGCAGCGGAACTCGGAAGTGAGGAATTCGAAGAACTTGAAAGCTGCAGACAGCAGATAGAGACCCTGGTCAGCGGTTTTGCTGAAGGATATAAGAAGAGCAGGAAGGCAGGCGATAAGATAAAGGCGCTGTATGATTTCCTGACAGAGCAGGCAGCTATACCGGAAAAGCTGGAAGCGCTGGTAAAAGAACAGACGGAAGCCGGATATATGGATATAGCATCTGAGACTGCTCAGGCGTGGAACTATATAGTAAGCGTCCTGGATCAGATGATGCAGATCATGGGAGATGAAGAAGTGTCTGATGATGTGTTCGTCCAGATACTGGAGGCAGGATTCGGCGCTATAGAGATAGGGATACTGCCGCCTACAGCAGACGGACTTGTCATGGGTACCATGCAGAGGACCAGGGCAGGACGGCCCGGATATACACTGGTGCTCAGCGCCAACGAAGGCGTGCTCCCGGGGAAAGTGCAGGAAGACAGCCTTCTTTCAGGTGATGAGAAGAGAAGGCTTTTCGATGATGATATAGAGATATGCAAGCTGGATGAACTGAGAGTCCAGGAAGAGAAGCTGGCCATATACAGGAATCTGACCAGAGCATCAGAAGGCCTCTGGATGAGTTATTCAGTTTCAGGAGAGGACGGCTCAGAAGCAAGACCGTCGCCTGTGTTTGAGCGTATCAGGAATATCTGCGGCAAGGAGCCGGAAAAAGATATCCTGAACAGAGGAGATGACAGACTGCTGGTGCAGACCAGCGGCAGCACCCTGCGCCATCTGACTGAGGCAGTGAAAACAGGACATGGAAAAGAAAGCCTCTGGACTCAGGTGTACGGCTGGTATGAGGAAAATGAACCGGACAGGCTGAAAAAAGCCATGGCATCTCTGAGGTTCTCAAACCGCATCGAGGCACTGAAGGAAGATACTGTGAAGAACCTGTTTGCCAGAACAGGAAGAGATGAACTTATCTTGTCCCCTTCGGCCCTTGAGAAATACAGCAGATGTCCCTTCGCGTTCCTGATCCAGAGAGGACTGAAGCCGGAGGAACTGACGCCGTATGAGATAACGCCTCTTGATATAGGAAATGTGTATCACGACGCGCTTATGATGTTTTCCAGAGCCATGAGCCGGCAGGGAGTGAAAGTCACAGATGAGGATTCCAGGTGGATGACCATAACGCGGGACGAGGCCAACGCGGAGGTCGACAGGATAATCGAAGACATAATCATGTCAGATCCTGACGGAGTCCTGACAAACGGCAAAGAAGCAGAATACAGGCTGGCCCGTCTCAGAAAGAACTGCAGGGAGACAGTCTGGACTCTGGTGGAAGACATACGCAGCCAGAAGATAGACGCCATAATGTATGAAGCCCCCTTCGGAGGAAAGGGCGGAGCAGGTGCAGACAGCATGCCGGAAAGGTCGTACGGCATGGAGCCCATCAGGATCCAGGCCGGAGATGAGGAGGTGCTCATCGAAGGTAGGATAGACAGAGCTGATGTTCTCAGCGACGAGAGGGTCAAGGTCATAGACTATAAGACAGGCAGCGAGAAATTCAGTAAAAAGGAAGCAGAAGCAGGATGGAAGCTCCAGCTGATGCTCTACCTGAAAGCTGCGGACAGAGAAAGAAAGCCTGCAGGGATCTACTATTTCCTGATAAAAGAGCCATTTATCGACATGAGCGGCGTGGAGTCTGAAGCCATCAAAGACCAGATCGCGGACAAAATAAAAAGCGCCTTCAGTTTCGAAGGGATCTCCATCGCATCCGGGCAGGATAATGATCCGGACGGCGGCAGCAGCAGTGACGGAAAGGACGCAAAAGGAAAGGACAAGAAAAAGAAGAAGAAGAGCAAAAAGGATATGAGCCCGGAGGAATTCGAAGAGTTCAGCGGGAAAGTAGACAGCACAGTAGAAGAGCTCTGCAGAAGACTTTCCGGCGGCGATGTAGGGATAAAGCCTAAGCGCAGATCCTCTGATTCGGCCTGCACATTCTGCGGATACAAGAGCATCTGCATGTTCGAGCGGGGCCTTGGCGGCTGTGATTATGAACTGATATGATCAGGGCCTGATGCAGCAGGATCTGGCCTGAAACGGATTTTTGATTTTCCACTTGTATCGCTAATATTGCTATGCTAAAATTTTAATGTTCACTCGGATAGAGTGAGTTTAAATGATCATATAAGCTTCCGTGGCTCAGTTGGTAGAGCAGCGCATTCGTAACGCGCAGGTCAGCGGTTCGATCCCGCTCGTAATCTCAATGTGGAATTGGAGAATCTGGGAGCGCT